>JAITEC010000076.1 GCA_031282225.1 Oscillospiraceae bacterium
CATGGAAATTATTCAAGAACGGCTTGAGCGTGAGTACGGATTGGAACTCATAGCAACAGCGCCCAGCGTCGTATACCGCGTGACGCTGACAAGCGGGGAGGCAGTTATGGTAGACAACCCGCTACGATACCCGGATCCGTCGGCCATAGCGCTCGCCGAGGAGCCATTTGTAAGCGCGAGCATCATATGCCCTTCCGAGTATGTGGGCAATATTATGGATTTATGTCAGGATAGACGCGGCGACTACCGGGATATGACATATCTTGACCGGACACGAGTAGAGCTGCGATACGGGCTGCCGCTGGGCGAAATTATATACGATTTCTTCGACGCGCTGAAATCGCGGAGCCGAGGGTACGCATCGCTTGATTACGATTTCGAGGGGTATAGGCCGTCGGAGCTTGTGAAACTGGATATCTTGCTCGGCGGAGATCCGGTTGACGCGCTCTCGTTCATTGTGCACCGCGACAAGGCATACGCGCGCGGGCGAAAAATTGTTGAAAAACTCAAAGAGAACATTCCGCGGCAGCTCTTTGAGATAGCGATCCAGGCAGCTATTGGCGGGAAGATAATAGCCCGCGAGACGATTCGCGCGCTGCGGAAGGACGTTCTCGCAAAATGCTACGGCGGAGATATAACGCGAAAGAAAAAGCTATTGGAAAAGCAAAAAGAAGGCAAAAAGCGCATGAGGAGCCTGGGAAATGTAGAAGTGCCGCAAGCGGCATTCATGGCTGTGTTAAAACTGGACGAATAGGCGTTTTATGCCAGGGAGCGCGCACGAGCCGCCGCGCGCCCGCGCAAACAAATAACGCAGGCAGGTCAATCTATGCGCCTGTCGCCCCAAAAGAAAAGTGCCACCGTGCCGGGGCCGGTGTGGGCGCCGATTACGGCGCCGACGTCGTTTATCATTACGTCGCCGTCCAGGTGTTGAAAGGAGCTCTTTATGAGTGAAGCAACGGCTTGGGCGTCCTCAAGGCAGGCCGACTGGCTGATAAAGCACTTTCCGGAGTAATTGATGCCGTCGCGCGCGTGGCGGCGCATCTTGTCCACCATTGCCGCGATTACGCGTTTTTTCCCGCGCTCCTTTGAGCGAGCGACGAGGTGTCCGGTGTTGCTGACATTCAGAAGAGGACATATATTGAGCAGGCTGCCCACGACCGCTGAGGTCGAGGAGACCCGGCCGCCGCGCTTGAGATGCCGTAAATCGCTCGTGAAAAACCAGTGGTGCAGGTTTAACTTGTTATTTTCGAGCCAAATATGCAGATCGTCTATTTCCATGCCGCCGTCGCGCAGATCGAGAGCCCCGTCTAGCAACAGCCCATATCCCGAGGATGCCGCAAGGGAGTCCACAACGAAGAGCTTGCGGTCGGGGTAACGCTGCAAGAGCTCTTCACGCGCGAGACGGGCAGAGTTTACGGAACCTGTTATGCCTGACGAGAGGGTCAAGTGTATTATATCCAAACCGTCGGCTAAAATCGGCTCAAAGAGCCCAACGAACGCGTCGGTGTTCACCTGCGAGGTGACAGGCATGGCACCGGCGGAGATAGCGCCGTAAAAATCCTTGAAAGAGATTGTCTTTCCGAAATCATCCGGATATTCAATTCCTTTCAGCTCGAAATGGTAGAGCGCTACCGGGACATCGCGTTTTTTGAAGTATTCCTCCGGCATATCCGCCGTGGAGCAGCACGTGACCTTATAACCAGACAAGATAAAGACCTCCATTTTCCCGTTTTACAAAGTATGCTGTGATTATAGCTATCGGGAGCAGCCGATACAAGACAAAAACCGCCCCGGTCGCTCTATCGTTGCAAATACGCGTGGTAGAGCGGGCAACAAGGTTCTACGCGGAGTAGAATTCCCAAAAAGTGGAAGGAAAACGCGATGGAAATACCCGTTTTGAGTTCAAAAATAGGAAACCCGGACGAAATGCAATTGAAAAAGCGCATTGCCGAAAATCTCATTTACTACAGGAAGACAACGGGAATGACGCAGGCAGAGCTAGCCTCTCGAATAAATTACTCCGATAAATCCGTATCTAAGTGGGAGAGGGCGGGCGGCACGCCGGACATATATGTGCTTACGCTGCTCGCGTCGCTCTACGGAGTAACGGTGAATGACTTAATAAGCGAAAACGCGCCGAGGCCGCCCGCAGATCCCCACGGGGAACAACGCAGGCGCGTTACGGTCTGTCTGCTGGCGGTCGTGTTCGCGTGGTTTGTCACCACGGCGATATATGCCGTCCTACGCCTCCTTGTTCCGTCTTTTGAAGAAGCGCGATATGTATTCCTGCTCGCGCCCCCGGCCAGCTGCGTCATCTTTTTGGTGTTTGCGTCCATTTGGTGGGGGTATTTCGTGAGGTTCATATCGGTGGCGGCGCTTATTTGGTGTACGGCGGCGTGCCTTTACGCCGTGGATCCGTATAAACGCCACCTCTTGCTGCTGTCTGTGGTAGTGCCGCTGCAGCTCGTGGCCTTTTTATGGTTCATGATGAAAAAGCAAAATGCGCGCCGCAGAGGAGCGCCGCGCACAAAACGATAGGAAAAAGGGTCGTCGCAGCGATCTACGGTTTCAGATCCACAGGGATATTTTCGTCAAATACGAGTTCACCCTTCGTGTAAACCCTCTTTTCGCGCTCAATCGCACCGCGTACGTACGTCATCGGCATGACCCAAGTATATGGGCCTATATGTGTGCCCGGTTGGGAGACGCAGTTTGCGCCCAGACGAGACGAGTCGCCGAGGATTAGGCCGAAGAAGTCGCTTCCTAAATCACGGCGCTCGCCGTTTAGCCGGACCGAGACGACGGCTTGGTCAAATCTTCGATTTGCTGTTATTACACCAGAACCGACGCGGGCGGACGCGCCGAGAACGCTGTCCCCGACAAAAGCGAGGCTCGCGACTTTGGCGCCTCCATAGAGCACGGCGCGCTTCAATTCGCTGCCGCTGCCGATTTTGCAGCCATCGCCGATTATGCTATACGGTCGGATGGTCGCACACGGCATTATCTCGCAGTTGTTGCCGATATACACAGGTCCTATTATAGTGACACCATTGTATATTACCGTCCCCTCGCCGATGTGGCAAGACCCGTATACGCTAACGCCACCGTCAGGGGCGCGGGACGGGCCGAGGCTGGCGAGAATGCCGTCAAGCGCGGCGCGCGCCTTTTCCAGTATCTCGGCGGGAGAGGAAAGGCCGTCTAGGAAATCCGGTATGGGGAACCGCTCGGGATGTTCAAAAAAATAGCCTATATCGAGTGTCATTTCATATTAGCCTCCTGCGCAAATGATACTCTGCGGTAATTCTTTTTCCCTCGCCTTATCACGATGCCGGTGCCGGAGAGCTCGCCGACCGTATATGTCTTACCAATATCCGTAACTTTTGTGCCGTCTTGCTCCACGCCGCCCTGCTCGACGGCGCGGCGCGCCTCGCTTCGCGAGGTGACGAGCCCAGATTTTTGAAGGACAGCAAGAATGTCTATGCTTCCGTCCGTGAAATCCGTCTCCGAGAGCGTTGTCCGCGGCATATCGGCCGCGCCGCCGGACGTGAACAGCGCGCGCGCCGTCTCCCGCGACTCGGCGGCGGCGGTTTCCCCGTGTACCTGCTTTGTGACCTCATACGCGAGTGTCTCCTTGGCCACGTTGAGCTGTTTGTCGCGCCAGGATTCCATCTCCGAGATCCGCTCAAGCGGCAGGAATGTCAGCATTTTAAGGCATTTTATGACATCGGCGTCGCCCACGTTGCGCCAGTACTGGAAAAACTCGTACGGACTGGTCCTGTTTGCGTCCAGCCAGAGCGCGTTACCGGCCGTCTTTCCCATTTTTACGCCGCCTGAGTCCGTGAGCAGCGTGATCGTCAGCACGTGCGCGTCCTTTTGCAACTTGCGACGAATGAGTTCCGTTCCCGCTAGCATATTGCTCCATTGGTCGTCGCCGCCGCACTGCATATTGCACCCGTGGCGCAGAAACAGCTCGTAGAAATCATATGCTTGCATGATCATATAGTTAAATTCGAGGAACGTGAGACCCTTTTCCATGCGATTTTTGTAGCAGTCGGCGGTGAGCATACGGTTTACCGAGAAGTGGACGCCGAAATCGCGCAGGAATTCGAGATAGTTGAGATCGCGCAGCCAGTCGGCGTTGTTTACGAGAAGACCCTTCCCTTCGCCGAACTCGATGAACCGCGAGATCTGTTCCTTGATTTTCGCTACGTTGTAGTCGATGGTCTCAACGGTCATCATCTTGCGGAGATCCTGTCTGCCCGAGGGATCCCCGACCATGCCCGTGCCGCCGCCGGCGAGCGCTATTGGGCGGTTTCCCGCCGCCTGCAGGCGTTTCATCAGGCACAGTGTCATGTAGTGGCCGGCGGTCAGGCTGTCCGCCGTCGGGTCGTAGCCGATATAAAAAAGCGCCTTGCCGTTGTCAATGAGCTCAGCCACGGTCTCCTCGCTCGTCGTCTGCGCGACGAGCCCTCGCGCCTTCAGCTCTTCATACAGTGTCATTTAATAAAAAATCCCCTTTTTTGCTTCTGGGCTAATTTGCCGCGCAGCCAAGGGCGGATGCAACATCCCCCAGGCCGTATTTTTCAAGCGTCGGGCGCGTCGGGACACCTGTTTTGATGTCGTATCCGCGTCTTTTATAGTATATGTCCACGAGGTCGTTCCACTCGTCCCATCCTACGGTCTGGCCGAACGGATCGGGATACTGCATAGTCGGGAAGATGGCGCCGACCTCCATGTCGCGGCAGCGCCCAAAGTCGCGTATGAGTATCGCGCGGAACAATAGCCGAGAGCGCTCGGCGGCCTCGCTGAGCTGCGCCGCCGTCATGGGTATGCCAGTGGCGGCAGTGAACATCTCTGCCTCCATATCAGGCCAGTAGAGATCCGGGCTCTGCCAGTCGCAGCACGTCACGGAATCCTTTATCTCCGCCTTGTTCTCGTCGAACGCCACGCCCTCCACGAGCAGCGGGCTGTGGCAAGGGTCGTCCTTGTATTCCAGGTAGTTCTCGAACTTCTCGTGGTGATGCGCCACTGTCTGCACGTCGCGCGACGAGTTCATGAGTTCCAGCGAAGTGGCTATCCAGCCGGGCTTGTTGATAGTGGCCTCAAAGCCCCTGCCCTGCCAGTGGTAGCTGTGGCCCCACGCCGTCTCAAGGCTGACCGGCACGTCTATGCGCTCACCCGTCATCTGAGAGTAGCGCCCGCGGTAGATGGTGTCGCCGTACTTCTCCTTGCCGAGCTTCCTGATAGCGCGCGCCATGCCCTCGGCGAATATCGACCCGTACTTGCCGCGCCTGTACGTTATCATGTCGAGAAAATGCCTCACGAACGCCTCGCTCTCCACGTCCACCTCCATGCCGAAGTCAAGGTCGTCGAGCAGGCCCTCTTTTTTTGCCATCGACAGCCACGTCATGTACCAGACGATGACGTCCCACTTGTCTATGCCGTACTCGTTACACATATCCATCATGACGCTGCCCTTATCGAAGTCGGGCTTCCAGTAGTTCGTGACGTCGCCGCGCACGGGAGTGAAGAGCTCGCTGAAGTGCGGGTCGCCGGTATCCGGCTCCGGTTCCTCGCGCGAGAGCATTTTGCAGGGAAGAAAGTGGTTGCGCTCTGTCTCGTAGTTCTGTATGGGCGTCCACGAGCAGTCCTCCTGAAAGCCGTACGCGAAGATTCCCACGCACTTTTCGACTTGGTTTATGCGCTCGTCGCCGAAAGCCGATTTCATGTCGATCATGAGCCTGTTGCAGTGTTGGTTGCAGCCGTGCGAGCACGCCACCTGCCCGCGCAGCCAGCCGCCCTCCACGGGTATCTCGTTGCCGTCCATGCCGTGCGTGGCCTCGCGGTGCAGCGGGCTGGGACGCATATAGGGGCTCCCCATTTTCAGCCGCAAATCAAAGATCTTTTCTATATCGTAAGGGCGTACGTCTCCCGTGCCGCGTATAGTGATCGCCTTGAGATTTTTTGAGCCAAACACCGCGCCGAAGCCGGACTTGGCCGCGACATTGTCGTTTGATGTCGTAATGCTCGCGTTGCGCATGAGGTTTTCCCCGGCGGGGCCAATCACCATGCTCTGCACACCATCGCCGTGCAGCTCCTCCAGCTTCCTCTGGCACGGATGCACGAGCAGGCCCCACAGCGGGGACGCGTCAAGAAACTCGATCCGGTCGTCCTCAATATATATGTATACCCGGGAGTCTGCGCGGCCTTCTATTATAAATCCGTCCCATCCCGCGAACTTGAGTTCCGCGCCAACCATGCCGCCTATTCCGCTCCACGCGTACTGTTCGGGGAAGCTATTGGGGGAGATGCCCGTGAACACGCTCCGTCCTCCTGTGGGGATGCCCGTGCCCGTTGTGGCGCCCGTCATGTATATGAGCATATTCCCGGGTTCCAGTGCTCCTATACCGGGGCGCATCTCATCCCAGAATATGCGGTTGCACACTCCGCGACCGCCGATATTTTCCGGCACGTATTTCGAGGTGGGTATCTGCGTAACCGTCCTGTCGGTCAGGTTTATCCTGGCGATCTTCCCTGCGTATCCGTACATTTAAACCACCCTTTCACACCACAGTCAAACATTTTACAGGGCACCACTGCACGCACGCCGGCCCCTCGGGACGCCCAAGGCACATATCGCACTTGCGTGCGCGCCGTGTCTCTTTCGGCGCTGATTTTACATAATTGATTCTCGGCGGGTCGAATACGCAAGCCTTATGGCACAGGCCGCAGCCTATGCACCCCGACTCGTCTATATATGCGACGCCGTCGGGGGTCAGCTTCATCGCCGTCCCCTTCTTTGGACACTTGTCGTAGCATGGGTGGTCGGTGCAGTGCTGGCAGGAATAGACGGTGTGCATCATCGTGCGTATGTCGCGTCTCACCGCAAGCCTGCGCCGCGACGGGCTCACGACGCCGTCGTGTACGAGCGAGCAGATGATTTCGCAGCTGTTGCAGCCCGCGCAAAGCGAGTACTCCGGCGGGGCCTGCGCGACGTGCGGGCCGTATGAGCGCCCTGTGTCCATGTGTTTGTGCCTCCCCCGTATCCAGTTATAGATGAACCTATGCAATCCGTGTACATATTATAGCTCCGCACAAGACCCGGTGTCAACGCGCGCGTGTATGTCATATATGCGTTCCGGCACGAATAGTATAGCGGTGCGGACAAGGGGGTGGTTTTGGGTGTGCGATTTTTATGGGTTGGAGCGGTACGGCGGGGCTGCCGCGCTGTTGCCGGGGGAATTGCGGAGCAGGGCGATGGAGTTGTGTCCGGCGGAACGCGCCCAGGCAGAGGAATTGCGGCTCAGGGCGGGGCGGAAGCTGAGCGTGGTTCTGCCCGAAGGGGAGCGCGAGCTCGGCGGCGACGCGCTGACACGGCGCGAACTGGATGCGGTGCTGGAAGTGGCTACGGGCGCGTCGGCGCACACCGCGCGGGACGGCGTGTGTTCGGGATACGTCACGGCGGCGGGCGGTTACAGGATAGGGCTGTGCGGCACGGTCGCCATGCGCAACGGCGCCGTCGCGGGGTTCCGTTTTCTGTCGTCGGTCGCTGTGCGGGTATCAAGGCAGATAATAGGAGCAGCGGACGGCATAG
>JAITEC010000097.1 GCA_031282225.1 Oscillospiraceae bacterium
ATATCGTTTGAGCCGGTGGAGGTGTCGTCGTCGTACTTGCGGGGCGCGCTCCCGGACGGAGGCGGCAGGGAGTACCTGGACGGGCGTGTGTACGCGCGCATAATAAAGGACAGGCTGTACGGCGCGCGCCCCGACCTTAGCTGGCTGCGCGACAGGGCGCGCGAAATGCTCGACGAGGCGCGGGTGCCGCATGTCGACGGCTGCGAGGCGGAGGCCGCCGAGCTGGCGCGAAGATGGGGAGCGGATGAACGCAGCGCCCGCGAGGCCGCGATCTTGCACGATATAACAAAGCGGCTCGATCCCGCCGGACAGGCGCTGCTGTGCGAGCGGTACGGGATAGAGCCGGACGATATCGAAGCGGCCAACCCAAAGCTGCTGCACGCGAAGACCGGGGCGGCGGTGGCGCGGGCCGTATACGGCGCGCGCGACGACGTATACGGCGCCATATTGTGGCATACTACCGGCAGGGAGGGAATGTCGCTCCTGGAGAAAATAGTATATATAGCGGACTATATCGAGCCCACGCGCGATTTTGAGGGAGTGGATCGCCTGCGCGAGACGGCGTATGCCGATTTGGACGCGGCTGTCGCGCACGGGCTGGAGCTGAGCGTACGTGATCTCGACTCGCGAGGCATGACGCCGCATCCCAACTCGCTTCGCGCTTTGCAATTTTTGAAAGGGACAGACAGGAAATGAGATTATTTGGCAGCAGTGGCAGGGGCAAACACGTCGGCACCGCGCGGCCGGCGCGCCCGGACAAAAAGGGCGCCCGCGCCGGGAGACGCGGGAAGCCGTTTGTGAGGGCGGCCGTAATATCCCTGGCAGTCGTGGTGCTCGCGTCGGGCGGAATCTACGCGTTCCTCAAGCTGGGAGGCAAGCCGCCGGAAGCGGGAGGCGAGAGACGCCGACCGATTAATGTAGATAGCGGCGCGGGCGCGGAAAACGTCCCCGCCGACCCGTCCCCCACGCATCAAACGGAGCCGGGCGGAGACGACGAGCCGGCGCCGGAGGGGCGCCGCGCGGGCGTATACACGTTCCTCGTGCTGGGCATGGACGACGGAAACGGCAACACGGACACGTTTATGACAGCGACGCTAGACACGGTAAACTACACGCTCAACGTTGTCAATATCCCGCGCGACACGCTTGTCAACGTGCCGTGGAACGTCAAAAAGATAAACTCGATATACGCAAACCGCAAAATTGAGGGCGCGATAGACGGGTTGGCGGACATACTGGGGTACGAGGTGGATAAATACGCCATAGTAGACATGAAGGCGTTCAAGGCGCTGGTTGACGCGATAGGCGGAATCGACTACAATGTACCCAGGAACATGAATTACGACGACCCGGCGCAGGATCTGCATATCCACTTCTCAAAGGGGATGCAGCACCTGTCTGGCAAGCAGGCCCTCGAGGTAGTGCGGTTCCGCTCCTACGCGGAGGCCGATATAGGCAGGATTAGGACGCAGCAGGACTTACTGATGACCGCCGCCAAGCAGATTTTGGCATCGAAGAACAGCATAAAGGTCTTGGATATAGCGAATATATTCATTAACTACGTCAAGACGGACATGACGCTGCAGAATATTATCTGGCTCGCCTCGGAGCTGTACAAGCTCGACAGCGAGAACATCACGTTCACTACGATGCCGGGCAATTACATTGACCAGGTGAACGGAGACTCATATGTCACTATATATGTCGACGAATGGATAGAGTTGATAAACGAAAAGCTCAATCCTTTCCTGGAGCCGATAAGGGAGGACGAGCTGAGCATATACACGCGCAACAGTTCAAAGGCGCTCTATGTGACCGACGGGAACTACGCGGGCAGGCAGGACTGGGGACGTAGCGGCAGTTCGCAGCAGGCATCAGCGCGCCCGTCCGTCACGCCGACGCCCGCGCCTGGCACCGGTTCGGGTTCGGGTTCGGGTTCAGGCACCGGTTCGGGCTCGGGCTCGGGTTCCGGGGCTTCCCCGTCGCCCTCCGCGACGGCGCCGCAGGATCCCGACGACGCCGATCCGCCGGAAGAAGGCGACGGTACGGCGGCGCCGACCGGAGGGCAGGAACCGGACGAACCGGATACGTCGCCGGACGCGACGGAGGGCGACGGGCAGACGGTCGAGGGCAGCGGGCGCATGGAAGGGGACACGGTAGACAACGGGCTGGTATTGCCGGCAGATCCGCAGGTGCCGGGCGCGCGGGATCCCGGAGAAGAGCCGCCGGCAGATCCGCCCGAGGCCGAGGATACGCCTGACTGGCTGCAATAGTGCATGGCACGGTGAGGGAGATGTCTATGGAAAAATACGGATTAAACGAGTTGCGCGAGAGGTTCCTATCGTTCTTCGAGTCGAAGGGTCATCTGCGCCTGTCGAGTTTTTCGCTCGTGCCGCAGGGGGACAAGTCGCTGCTGCTGATAAACTCGGGCATGGCGCCAATGAAGCCGTGGTTCACGGGCGAGGCGGAGCCGCCGCGCAGGCGGGTGTGCACATGCCAGAAATGCATCCGCACGGGAGACATAGAAAATGTAGGCAAGACGGCGCGACACGGGACATATTTTGAGATGCTGGGCAATTTTTCGTTCGGCGACTATTTCAAGGAAGACGCCATAGCGTGGTGCTGGGAGTTCCTCACGGACAACCTGGGGATGGATCCGCAGCTGCTGTACCCGTCGGTGTATATTGACGACGACGAAGCGTTCGCTATTTGGCGCGACAAAGTTGGCATTGCGCCCGAGCGCATAACGCGCCTGGGGAAGGCGGACAACTTCTGGGAGCACGGGGCGGGTCCGTGCGGCCCGTGCTCAGAGGTCTACTACGACAGGGGCCCGGGCAGCGGATGCGGAAAGCCCGACTGCGCCCCCGGCTGCGACTGCGACAGGTATATAGAGATATGGAACAACGTGTTCACGCAGTTCAATAATGACGGGAACAACAATTACACGGAGCTGACCAACAAGAACATAGATACGGGCATGGGGCTGGAGCGACTGGCCGTGGTGTGCCAAGGGGTCGGCAGCCTGTTCGAGACCGATACGATACGGGAGACCGTGGACAAGGCGTCCGAACTGGCGGGCACCGTTTATGGTAGCGACGAAAAGGCCGACGCCTCGCTGCGCATAATAACCGACCACATGAGGTCCGCCGTGATGATGGCGTGCGACGGCGTGCTGCCGTCGAACGAGGGGCGTGGGTATGTCCTGCGCCGGCTCATAAGGCGCGCGGCGCGCCACGGCAGGTTGCTCGGGGTGGAAGGGCTGTTCCTGGGCGAGATCGCGCAGACGGTCATAAAGGCGAACGAGGGCGCGTATCCCGAGACGCGCGAGAGAGAGCGGCACATCAAGACGGTCGTCGCGGCGGAGGAGGAGAGCTTTGCCAAGACAATAGGCGCCGGCATGGGCATGCTCGCGGAACTCGCGGCGCGCGCGCGCGCCGACGGCGCCGGCGTCTTCTCTGGCGCCGACGCGTTCAAGCTGTACGACACGTACGGGTTCCCTCTCGACCTCACGGCGGAGATAGTGGGGGAGCAGGGCATGGCCGTAGATACGGGCGAATATGAAAAGCTGATGGACGTGCAGCGCGCGCGGGCACGCTCCGCCAGAGCCTCAAAAGGCGACCTCGCGTGGGCGGACGCCGATTTGCCAGCCGATGTCGCGCCGACGCTGTTCACGGGATACGGCAAGCACTCGGATGACGCGCGCGTGCTGGCGATCGTTTCGCAGGGAGAGGCGTGCTCGTATATAAACGTGGGCGGGGAGGGCGTTGTCGTGCTCGACAGGACCCCGTTCTACGCCGAGATGGGCGGCCAGACATTCGACACGGGCGAGCTGCGCTCAGGCGGCGGGGCGTTCGAGGTGCGCGACGTGCAAAAGGACAAGGGCGGGCGGTACCTGCACCATGGGGTCGTCGTCTCGGGCGAGCTGCGCGCGGGGCTCGCCGTCACGGCGTCTATAGACACGCAGCGCAGGCGGGCGGTAATGCGTGCCCACTCGGCGACGCACCTGCTGCAAAAGGCGCTGCGCGTCGTGCTGGGCGAACATGTAAACCAGGCGGGTTCACTGGTGGAGCCGGACAGGCTAAGATTCGACTTCTCTCACTTTTCCGCGATGACGCCGGAAGAGCTCTCGCGCGTAGAGGCTATGGTAAACGACGCGATTTTAGACGGGCTTGATATCGGCACGGAGGAGATGACGCCTGCCGAGGCGCGCGAAAAGGGCGCCACGGCGCTGTTTGGGGAGAAATACGGCGATACTGTGCGAGTGGTCAGCATGGGAGATTTCTCCGTGGAGCTGTGCGGAGGCACGCACTTGGACAACACGGCGAAAGCAGGGCAGTTCCACATCACCGGGGAGTTCTCCGTTGCCTCCGGCGTGCGGCGCATTGAGGCCGTGACGGGCAAGGCGGCGCTCTCGGCAGCGGCGGGAGAGCGTGAGGTACTCGCGGGCGTGGCATCGGCGCTCAAGCTCGGCGGCGCGGACGAGGCGGAGCGCCGCGCGGCGCAGATAGCCGCTGAGCTGCGCGAGCTGCGCCGGGAGGTGGAGTCGTACGCCGCGCGGGAGGCAGGCGGCGAGGGTGCGAGGATACTGGCCGGGGCGCGCGACGTGCGCGGCATAA
>JAITEC010000152.1 GCA_031282225.1 Oscillospiraceae bacterium
TCCCGCAGCCGGGTGCGATCGCCCTCCGTGAGTTCTCCGGAGAAGACATATATCGTTGCGGTGCGCACCTCCGGGCGCTCGGAGCGCGTGAGGATTTGGATGCACTGGGCGCAGGAGTCGGCGCGCTGGTCATACTGCCCGGGCAGCGGTTCCACGCCGAGCGCCCAGCCTGTTACGACGGGCATATGCCCGTCGTAACAGATGTCAACCTGCGGCTCAGAGAGCACGGACGAGCGCACGTCACCGTATACCCGCTCGTCAATACCGGAGATGTCGTACCTGTTGAAAATCCGCAAGCCGACGACGCGCTCGCAACCCAGCGTCTCGCGCGCATCGCGCAAGACGGAGGCGGCGTGTATGTCAAAACCCGGTTTTTTCTCAGTAAAACAGCGAAACACGCGGTGCCCCGCCTCGTGAAAACTGTGAATTGCGCCGTTGCTATCGCTCATACGAGCCTCCTGTAAAAAAACTCCGCCCCACGCTCCAGTCGATAATATCAAAGAACACGCTTGTCTGTGTGGGGCGCATGCCTGAAATAATATTCCTGCCGGTGTGTATCGTGTACTGTTTATACAGTATGGGAACCACAGTTGCGTCGCTTCTCGCCATGTCGCACAAACGCCGCGCCGCAGCGGTGCGTCGGGCATCTGTATCGGACGCGAGGAAAGCGTCTATATACGGCGCGTATTCCTGAGCGCCCGCCTTCCCGTAGTCGAGCCTGCCGCCTGGCAGCAAGAGCTCTGAGACGTCGAAATTCGCCGGTATGGAGGTCTCGCCGTAATAGATGTCGAAATCCCCCTCCTCAAGCGCCGCGATAAATTCGCCCCACGGCAAGATGCGCAGCCTGGCGTCTATTCCCATGCGGTTCATCGTGTCGCATATGAGGCGTGCGGCCTCCGCCTTGCGCTGGTTTTCGCTGTTTACTATGAAATCAAGAGAAAACGCCGCGTACCCGCCGCCGAACACGGGATACTCAAGGAACATATCGCTGTCGTAGTCGGAGAGCCCGAGACGCGAAAAGATAGAGGATATCTCCAAAAACGCGTCTTTCGGCGGTTCCTCCCACCCGCTGTCGTATATACCGTATGCGGGAGACATCAGTAGCCGGGCGGGCAGCGCGGCACCTGACATAATATCGTCGGCTATGGCCTCCCTGTCCGTGCACAGACCGATGGCTTGCCTCATTTCCGGCACGGCCAGTATGGGCTGCCGTTTTGAAAATCCTAAATAATGGAGCGTTGTGGTATTGTAGTACCGGATCTCATGGTCCCAGTGTGTCTCTACGGACTCCAGCCCTGTAGGATCGGTCCTGTATAGGTCGATTTTGCCCTCTGTGAACAGATCCACGAGTTCCGAGCCGGTGCATTTTCTCAGATGGATCTCCCGGAATGGCAGACGCGCGGCGTCCCTGTATTGCGGCAACGCGGCGAGTAGGGGTTCCCCGCCTCTCTCCGTGTAGACATACGGGCCGCTGCCGGCGGGCGCGAACCGATCCGCGCCCCCGCTCTTGATTATCGGAATGTCAAGCAGCGCCGGCAAATTGCCGTCAGGGCGATTTAACCGCACAGTGACCGTGCCGTCGCTCTCGTTTGCCGTCACGTCGTCTATATTGTCGAGCCGACCGGCGAATTTGGACAGCGAGCGCGCCAAGTTGAGCGAATAGGCCGCGTCGTCCGCCGTGAGGCTCGTCCCGTCGCCCATCGCGATGTCCCGCTTGATCGTGAACACATAAGTCGACGCGTCTTCTGCGGAATAACTCTCGCAAAGCACCGGCACGGGAGAAAAACTCTCGTCAAGCGCGAACAGACCCTCGTACATCAAAGACGCCACGAGCATATTGTCGGTATCGGAGCCGGTCATCGGGTTGAGGGTGCTGTCGGGGTTGTACATGAGCGTGAAGCGTCCGTCGGTGACGGCGGCGGGCGTGTATACAGGCGCCGCCTGTATTGTGTCCGGAGGCGCGGAGACGGTCTGCTCCGGCACAGCGTCGACAGTTGCGCAGCCTGACGAGCACGACGCGGCCAATACAGCCGCAGAGACAAAGGCGATAGTTTTTCTTAGCAATTATTATGCCACCTCTGAGTAGAATTTTCAGCCCGGATTAATCAATTCGGTGATTGTGAGGGTTACGTCGACGTATTTTGTGTGGCACTTTTGTTCGGAGTTCTCCGCGAGCTCAAACGAGCGGTTGGCGTAATACCGCCCGGCGCTGACCGAGCACTGCGCAACGACGGTCAGTTCCACATCGTACCGGTTCTCTATGGTGACCTTGACATATGTGCCGTCGGCTTTTGGCGCGTTCGTCGTGGCGCCGGTGACGTCCACGGACGTTATTTTGCCTATATTGAACCCGTTGTCCGAATAAAGCGTGTCGCCCTCGCGCAGCAACGCCGCCGACATGCTGCGCACGGATCTTATTATGGCCTTATATGTCACGGGGACGGTGTTCACGGCAATGGTAGGCCCGCCGACTACGTTGAACTTCGCGTACGCCGCGAAAATTGTCGCAGCCGCCATCAGGATTACCACGATGTCTATCACGCTTATTTTGCCGAACAGCCTTCCGCGGTCGTCTATAAATTTCCTCACGGTTTCAGCCCTCCCCGCGCTCGACATTTATAATATAGCCTGCGCCTGCGTACCCGGGACCCATTATGCTCATGCGGGCGCCGTTGCGTACGGCAAACCCTCCGCCTACGACAATGCTCTCATCTGTCTCCATCGCAGGCGACTCCAACAAAAGATTTCCCGTATAGCGCTCCGGCACTACCGCGTCGATATATTCGCCCGTGAATATATTCTTGGACGACATGACAAACGGCACGGTATCCACCGACACCACAACGCCCACCGAGCGCTTCTCGACTATCTCCATGATGGAGTCGCCCGGTTTTATTTGATCCGTGAACCCCTCGGGCAGACCCAGTATTTCCACTGTATACCTCACGGTCGTGGGCGTGCCCGACGACAGCATTTCCACTCCCGCAGACCTGCCCAGACGGAAAAATAGATAGACCGCCGCAGCGGCCGCTATAATTATGGCGATGTCGAAAATGTTGAGCCGCCATTTTATTTTCCGCCTCTGCCCGCCGGTTCCGCCTGTATTGTTTTCCATGTAATTGCCCCCTCGCTAACGGATTTGTTTTTTGCCGCGCCGCAGTTCGTGCGCGGCAATGTATACTCCCTCTATGTCCGCCGCCATGCGCTGCGCGGTAAACCTGCCCGCATACGCCTCATACGCTTTTTTTGACATATCGGACAGAAGCGCGCGGTTGCCGTATAGCCTTTTGACGGCGCCGGCCAGCGCGCGCGCGTCCTTTTTCGGTACGACCAGGCCGTTTTCGCCGTCTGTAATGAGATATGGGTTGCCGCCGTAATCGCTGACGACTGCGGGCGTGCCCAAGCTCATGCCTTCGAGCAGCGACAAACTGGATGTCTCCGTGCCAAACGACGCGTTGAGCTGCAAATCGGTTATGTTTTCGATACCTGCGGTATCGGCGACAAAACCGGTGAACACGCATTTTGTCAGGCCGAGCTTGTCGGCGAGGGCGCGCAGGCCGCTCTCTTCCGAGCCGCATCCGGCAATTATAAAGCGTATGGGCAGGTTGTCGAGTAGTTTTGCGGCCTCCAGGACATATCGGTGCCCCTTGACCTCTTCGAGCCTGGCGATAATTGAGCACACGAACTCGCCGCCGCTGATGCCGAGCGACTCCCGAACGGCCAGGCGTTCGCGCTCGTCCAAGCGGCGCACGGGTTCCACGCCGTTGAACATGGTGAATATCTTGCGCGGGTTTACACCCGTGTCAACGAGATTGGCGCGCGCGGCTGGGGACACGGCTATTATTGCATCCGCCAGCGCGTTGTTCGCGGCGCCCGATATTTGGCGCAGCGGGAACGCGGTGCTGCGCCGGCTCAGGTCGAAAGCGGAGTGCCTCGTGTATACCACGGCGCACCGGCCGTATAACCGGGCGGCAATGCGCGCTGACAGATTGGCGTGCGTGTGCACAATGTCCGAGTCGAGAGACTTGATGAGACGACGCAGAGCCGATATTGATTTCCAGCTGAGCGAGCGCTCGCCTATGCCGACGATCTCCGCTGTCTCTATGCCGATGCCGTGAAGGCGCGGGAGCAGCATCGATCCCGCGGGCACGGCGACAGTATGCGAGAATCCCCCGCGGTCGGCAAATTTCAAGTAGTTTATGAGCGCCAGTCCGGCGCCGCCGATATTGGAATCGGATATGACATTTAAGACCCTCATTGCCGCGCGCCGCCTCTCTCCGGCAGCGCGGAACGCCCGGCTGTCAGCGCGCCGAGCCCTATGACAGCCCAGAATATGAGCTCTACCCTGTAGTTATAAAAAGAGTAGTCGGTCAGCCCCTGAATAAAAAAGCCCGCAACAGCTGACAGCGCCGCGATTTGCAGTATGCGGCTGTCGCGGTCGCGTTCACGGGACATGGCGGAGGCCAAAGTTCTTATATACGCTATAGCGACGGCGAGAAAGACGACGAGCGAGGCGATGCCCGCGTCGCACACTATCTGCAGGAACAGGTTGTGCGAGTGCGGCGCCGCCACGGTGTTGTAGCTGTAGAGAGGATATATTTTATTGAAAGCCGCCGTACCCGGGCCAATGCCAGTAAACCAGTAGTCCCCCAACAGCGCCAGCGTGCCCAGCCATATCTGGAGCCTGTATGAGGTGGAGCCGTCGGACAGGTCGCCAATACTGGTAAAGCGGTTTATATACACGTCCGGCAGCAGGAAGTACGCCGCCAAGAGACCCGCGACGCCGACAAGTATGAATCGCCGGTCGACGAGTATGAGAAAAAGCAGCGCAGACGCCACGAGCCCCAACCAACCGCCGCGCGCGAACGTGAGCAGCATGCACACGAGCATCACGCCTGTCGCGCCCCAAAAGACCAGCCGCGAGAGGTCGTCTTTGGCTATTATGGCCAGCGCCGCAGAGATGGGTATGACGAGCAGGAGGTACTCGGCGAGCACATTGGGGTTGCCCAGCGTGGAGTACACGCGGCTGATGCCGGTGAACATCTCGCTGTCGAGCCACGCGGCGGCTCCGGAAACG
>JAITEC010000184.1 GCA_031282225.1 Oscillospiraceae bacterium
AAAGATTGCGTTCATCGCCGCGTTTTTTCTGGTTATAGCCCTGCCGCTCGCTTTTATCGACGCCACGCCGGGCAAAATATCCGACATGGAGCAGCGCGCGCTCCAAGACTTCCCTGTGATATTCGGCAGGGAGGAGGAGACGGCATACGAAAAGCTTCGCGAAGGAACGATCGAATTGCAGAAGTTTTTCAACGACAGGATAGGCTTTAGGCTCTGGTGCGTGCAAAATGCCGCCGCCGCTAAGATACGCTTTCTAAGCCTAACATCTGGAAAAAGCTATACGCTGGGCAAAGATGGTTGGATATTCTATAAAAATTTCCAGTATAATGCCGAAAAAGAATCAGAAATAATATCGGCGCAAATAGAAGTCTCCGAATATTATACATCCCAGAATATTGATTATTACTTTGTTTTGGCACCAGCAAAATCTGAGATATACCCGGAGTATTTGCCGCCTATTATTACATCATCCGGCATACCAGATATTGATGCGCTTTCCACCGTACTTGAGAGTAAAACTGACATAAAAATTATAAATACAAAAAGCAAAATACTTGAGTATAAGACAAGGGGAAAAGTGTTTGCTGTGGGCGATCATCACTGGTCTGGCTTAGGTTCGTACGCCGGTTATCTCGCGATAGTCGATAAACTCAACGCTAACGGATATGACATAGAGCCAATTGACGTTCAATTCATCGAAGAGGTCGCCCCCGCGAGAGGCGGCACCAATGATTTGGGAATTCCGGGCATATTGACAGGCATGGGTTTTATACCCGATATCGTTCCTGTCGCGCAATGGGAACAGACGTCGACTTCGGTTGAAAGCGGCGACGATTGGGATGAATTACAGAGGTTAAAGGAAACATACCGCATCGTCAATGCTGGAATTTTTGAAAACCCGGATGCGAAATATGGCACATTGCTGCTAAATGGAGGTTCATTTTTTGGCGTGAATTATGATGTTGGGAAATATTTTTCAGAACACTTCAAGAAAGTGATTTATATGTTTGTTCCGGAAGCAGAGATAATTTCGGAAGCTGACGAATATTTCAACCCGGATATTGTGCTTTATGAGAAATACGGGAACAACATATACCGCGCCGCCAACGCGGCGGACTTGCTGCCGTAAGGTGGACGGGAGGGCGGCGCATGCAACGCTCCTACAAAATGCGGACAATGTGGGCAAACACCACCTGCGCCGCTTGCATTTATGCCCGCCTGGCTATATAATACTCCCCGAAATTAAGAAACGACATTTGGGAGGTACCAGTTGATATTTGATATTGAGAGCCTGACGGGCGAGTGCGACTGCGGCGCAACCCATTCGCTTACAACAAGGGAGATCCTCATTGAGTCCGGAGCCACAGGGCGGCTGGGGGATATTGCCGGGCGGCTGGGGCTGGGAGACGGCGCCGTGGTCGTGTGCGACGACAACACGCGCTTTTGTGCCGAGCGCATATCTGATGTCATGGGACGCTCCATGCATGCATCGCCCATAGTGTGCCTGCCGTCTAAGGACCTGCACGCGGACGAGCACGCAGTTGCGCTGCTCGACGTTATGCTGCCGCCGGACGCCGGGTGGCTCGTGGCGGCGGGCGACGGCACCATCCACGACACGGTGCGGTTCGTGGCGAAAGAGCGGGGCGTGCGCTTTGTGGCCTACCCCACCGCCGCCGCCGTGGACGCCTATGTCTCCGCGACGAGCGCCATGACATGGCACGGCTACAAAGTCACCGTGCCCGCCGTCGCACCTATTGCGGTTATCGCCGATACGGACGTGTTCTCGGCGGCGCCTTACCGCCTCACCGTCTCCGGCCTGGGCGAGGTCGTTGGCAAATACACATCGCTGGCGGACTGGAAAATAGCGTCGCTGCTGACAGGCGAACCGTACTGCGGGCGGCTGGCCTCCCTCATAGGCGAGGCGGCGGACGCGGTACGCTCGGTTATGCCCGCTATACAGCGCGGCGACAAGGGTGGCTATGAGCAGCTGATGTACACCCTGCTCATGTCCGGCACTGCCATGCAGATATGCGGCAGCTCGCGCCCCGCCTCTGGTGCCGAACACCATTTGTCGCACCTGTGGGAGCTGGAGGTGATAAACCCGCGCCTCGGCGCGCTGCACGGCGAAAAAGTGGGCATAGGGGAGTTACTCATACTCGAACGCTATAAGAACCTGCTCGCCTCCGGCGCGCTCACGGGCGAGCGCGTTATACGCGAGTACGGCGGGCTGCCTACGCGCCTGCTGCGCGTGGGCTTCGGCGACCACTACGGAAATATCATCTCGGAGAACACGCCCGACCCACTCTCCACTGTCGATCTAGACGCGCTGCGGGATGCCATGCCGGACATACGCGCCATCGTGGAGTCCCTGCCAGCCCCCGCGCAGCTCGCCGGGCAGATGTCTGACGCGGGGTGCAAGACAGCGCTCGATGAGATAGGGCTGCGCGGGAGCATACGCGACGACAGCTTGATGCTCTCGCCTTTCGTGCGCGCCCGTCTCACGCTCCAACGCCTGAGCGCCCTGCTGCTCAGCCGCGACGCGGCGCAGTGAGGCGGTGGACAATATGCAAGAGATGTTCGCGGGCAAGAAAAAGTTCATATTCGACATAGACGGCACCATAGCGCTCGGCCCCAATTTAATAGACGGCGCGACCGAGTTCATCGAAGGGCTGCTGCGCGGCGGGCGCGAGGTGTACATACTGACAAACAATACGTCGAAGACACCCGATATGTGTTCAGAGCAACTGCGATCCTATGGGCTCGACGCAGAGCGTATACGCGTGATAACTCCCTTGGACGCCTGTGCGCGCAGCTTCAAGTCCCTCGGCTTCGAGAGCGTATATTGGGCGGCCATACCCGAGGTCGGGCAGTACTTGACGCGCCTTGGCCTGCGCTTTGAAGACAAGCGCCCCCAGGCTGTCCTGCTGGCTTTTGACAAGACAATCACGTACGAAAAATTCCTGGCCATAACGCGACTGCTGCACGAGGGCGTCCCGTACTATGCCACGCATATCGATATCGTCTGCCCGACGCAACTGGGTTACTCCATACCGGACGTCGGCAGCTTCATGGAACTCATCAGGCTCACTACGGGCAAGGTGCCTCTCGCCACATTTGGAAAGCCTAACCCCTCTATCCTGACAGGCACCGTCGCCGCCGACGGCAACTTCGACGATATAGTGATAATAGGCGACAGGCTCTACACGGACATACAATTGGCCGCCAACTGCGGAGCCATGTCCGTGCTCGTGTTCTCCGGCGAGACGACGCGCGAGATGTACGAGAACTCCGGCCTGAGGGCGACCCTGGCCGTGGATTCCATAGCGAACCTACTGTGATGCGCGCTTTACAGGCTCTCCCCGCGCTTTATTTTTGCGAGATAGCGGCCTATCACAAGCATGCACACAGCCGCGAGCACAGCGGTTACGCCTCCCATTATAAACGTGGGTATGGGGTCTCGCTTTAGCACGGTGTTCGATATCATATTGAAGAACACGGATGACACGCCCAAACCCATCATGACGACGCCGTAGTTGGTGCCGGAGTTTTTCGGCCCGAAGAAATCCGTACTCACGGCCGCGTTGATAGCCGAGGGCCCGCCGTAGGCGAAGGCTATTACCGCTACGGTGACGATATATGGTATCCCGGCGATAAATGTCATGAATATTGCTCCCACCAGGGTTATGCCGCAGAGTATGAGCGACGCCGCAACGCGCCCTATCCTGTCGGACACCGCCGCCATTATGAGCCGCCCCGCCGAATTCGTGACGCCCGTGAACGACACGGCAAATACGGCCAGCGCGTGCGTGAGATCGCGTTTCTGCTCTCCGAGCGTGGCAATCAGAGGCGAGGTGAGGTTCCACGTGCCGTTTATAAAGAATATGTACAGGAAGATGGACCAGAACGGGATGGTTTTAGCTGCCTGCGCGAGAGTGTAATCGCGCGACGACGATACGGTTTTTGCGTTTGCGGCCGGCTTGGGAAGCGCCGCGAGATATTTACTGTCCGGCAGCCGGACAAAAAAGCAGGCCGCTATACCAAACGCGAAAAACACCCCGGCCAGTATGAAGAACACGGGGCTAAAGTCCGCTATACCTGTATCCGCGTTGCGGAACGCATCGATAAGCCAGCTGGCGACGGGCGCGAACACCACGGTTGAGAACCCGAACGCCGACACGGCGAGCCCCGAGGCGAGCCCGCGCCTGTGGGGGAGCCACTTCTGTACGCAGCTTATGCAGGCGCCGTAAGCTATGCCGGAACCCAATCCGCCGATCACGCAGTACGTGAGCACAATGAGCCCCACGCTCTGCGCGGTGAGCAGACCCGTTGCGCCCACGCCGGCCGCGAACATAACAACGCCGATGACGGCCGTGAATTTTGGGCCTTTTTTGTCGTTTATAAATCCGCCGATGAAGTTGCCGACAACAAACGAGAGCACCATGTACGACGTGATCATGCCTGGTATCGTGGAGTCGTCCGCCAAGGCGTATACAGCCGGGAAGTCATTGCGGAACACGCTCCACAGATATAAAATCCCAACGCATAGCTGGATGACAAGGCATCCGATGACGGACGGCAGCGGCGAGGTTTTTTTCATGCCGACAGTTCCCCCTATATTCTTAATTCACAGCGTATGATAGCATTTTGAACAGCGCTTGTCAAACTGTTTTCACGGAATCATTTCGTTTGTCACGGCTGCGCCGTAACAAACGAGATACGAAGGCTTAGTTCTCGCGTTGTGACGCTCGCAGAGAGCA
>JAITEC010000191.1 GCA_031282225.1 Oscillospiraceae bacterium
GCCGTCCTTGCCCTCGCTCTCGCCGAAGAGCTGCTTCCACCACTCGCATAAATACTGCATGCAAGGCTCGAAGCAGCAAAGTATCTCTATTTTTTTCCCCGCTGCATACAGGCCCTGGCGAGCGGAGGCGTACAGCGAAGCGGCGCTCAGCCCGGACTCCATCTCCTCGCGGGCACCCGCCATGACGGCGTCTATGTCGCACCCGGCGACAGCCGCCGGCAGCAGCCCGACCGCCGTGAGCACGGAAAAGCGCCCGCCTACGCCGTCGGGGATGTGAAAGCGAACGCAGCCGTTCTCGCGCGCGAACTCGTCGAGCCGCGTGCCGGCGCCAGTGGTCACGTATATCCTCTGCATAGCCCCGTCGGCGCCGTATTTAGCGCACAGCAGGGAAAAGAACACGCGGAACGCGAGGGAGGTCTCAATGGTTGTCCCGGTTTTGGAGATTATGTTGACGGAGAAGTCCCGGCCGGACAGCAGCGATATAAGGCGCTGGGCGTGCTCCGCCGAGATATTGTTCCCGGCAAAGAAGACGCGCGGGGAGCTCGCCGCCAGCATATTGTACTCAGGGGAGCGGACAAACTCAATGAGGGCGCGGGCTCCGAGATAAGACCCCCCCGCGCCGAGGACGACAAGGGCATCGGACTGCGCGGATATGGCGCGGGCCGCGCCGCCAATGTCGCGCGAGTCGCGCGCGGAATATGTCCCCGGAAGAGCCGCCCAGCAGGATGCCAGAAGCGCCCGCGCGCCCTCCGGCGGGGAGTGCATTGCCGTGAAGCCGCCAAAGCGCTCCGCGCTCCCGATATCTATATGTACCAATTGCGCCCGCGCTCCCTATGCGAACAATATGGAGACAAGCTCCACGAAGACGTCGCTCCATGTCACGTGAGACACGTCTTCCCCGGCGACAATGGCGTACTCGCCGATGACGCGCTCCCCGCTGCGGATTATGAAGCGCCCGAGCTGTTCGCCCTGCGCGAGAGGGGCCTGCTCCAAACTGGATATCTCCACGGTTTTTTCAACGGAGGCGGCGTCCTCGCGCGTCACGAGCAACTTGCCGGCGCCCTCCACGACAGGCTGCACGTACTTAGGCTTGCCGAGTTCGACCCTCACGGGCATCAGCACCTCGTCGGGCGAGGCGTCTATCAGCGCAAAGTTTGCGAACGCGTAGTCGAGCAGCGTCTTTGCGGCCGCGAACCTGGCGTCCGACGTGTCGCCGCCGAGCACAACGGCTATGTATTCAACGCCGTCGCGGCTTGCCGTGGCCGTGAGGCAGTGTCCGGCGCGGCTGGTGAAGCCCGTTTTTAGTCCTGTCATGCCACTGTAGCTGTGCATTAGCTTGTTTGTGTTCGTGAGCGAGAACGACCCGCCGCGCACGGAGTCTGTCCAGATTGTTGTGTACTGCTTTATGAAGTCGTGCCCTATGAGCTCGCGCGCCATGATAGAGACATCGCGCGCGGTGGTGACGTGGGTGGTGTCGTCGAGCAGGCCGGAGGCGTTTGTAAAATGCGTGTTCGTCATTCCAAGCTGCGCGGCCCGCTCGTTCATGCGCTCCGCGAAAACCGGCTCGCTGCCGGCCAGGTGCTCCGCCATCGCGGTGGCCGCGTCGTTGGCGGAGGCCACCACTATCGCTTTGAGCATCTCGTGCACGGACATGCGCTCGCCCTCGCTCAGGTATATCTGCGAGCCGCCCATGGACTGCGCGTGCGCGCTCGTGGTCACTACGTCGTCGAGCGAGAGGGAGCCTGACTCCAATGCCTCCACTATGAGCAGGATCGTCATGATTTTTGTAACGCTTGCCGGCTCTCGCTTGGCGTCGGCGTCTTTTTCGTAGATCACGGTGCCTGTCTCTTTCTCAATGAGTATGGCAGCCCGAACCGGCATCGCCAGTGCCGCGGCGGAGTCGCCTACGGGAGCGTCGGACGCCAATTGCGCCATGTCAGTTATGTCAAGGTCGCCGCCGTCGTCCAGATATACCCTCGTCTCGAAAGCGGCGCCGGCGCGCAAGCCGAGCGCGGCGGGCAGCGCAGCCGCCGCGAGCACGAGGGACAACAGCCTCTTCTTTGTCTTTTTCATCATATACACAGATCATACCTCCCACGTTTTTGTAGCTATTTTATGTCTGCGCGGCTCCAAATAGGACTCCGCCGCGATCATAGTGCCGGGGGCATGGTTTCGGTTTCGGCCGGCTGCCCGGGCGGCGAGGGACTGGGAGACGGGGAAGCGCTTTCCTCTGGCCCGGGCGTGTAGTACGGCACGTCGTCGCTGGGCGGGGCGGTCGTGTCCGGGGAGGGCGCGGGGCTTATCTCCGGCAGCCAGTCAGGAGGGGCGCCGCTGTCGTCCGTTTCGGTCGCATCGGGCTGCTGCTGACCCTCGCCCGGGCCGTCGCCGGGCGTGGGCGACGGTTCGGGCGGGGGGGTGGCGGACGTATAGCGGAAGACCACCGCGTTTTTCTCGGGGTTTTCGCCTATGGTCAGAGACGCTTCCGCGTCCCCGGACACAACGTACCCGTCTATTTCGGGCGCGGAGAACGTCAGTGATTGCCCCACTCGCCCGGCGCCGCCCTCCTGCGAGAGTATGGCGCCTGTATCGTCCATGCATATGACGTTATACTCCATCAGGACTATGCCGGGTACGGGAGGCTGGTATGAGTTGGCGGTCTCGGGGAAATCGAGATAGGGCAGGTCGGCGTGAACCAGCTCCATCACTTTTTTCCATATCTTCGAGGCGGGGTTGCCGCGCCCTACCACTACTATATTCTCGGGCGCATCGTACCCCGTCCAGACGGAGGCGGTGTAATACGGCGTGAATCCCGAGAACCACCTGTCCTTGCTGTCGCCGGAAGTGCCCGTCTTGCCCGCTACCGGCATGGCGGACCCAAGGCTGGCCTCGTAGCCGGTGCCGTAGCGCACGGCGTCGCGCAGGATGTTCGTCATCCAATACGCCGTTGTGCCGTTGATCGCGAAGTTGCTTTGCGTCTTGTTGTCGTATATGAGGTCGCCGTTCGCGTCGTAAAGATGCGAGAAGGTCCTGCCCTCGCTGCGGTAACCGTTGTTTGTG
>JAITEC010000208.1 GCA_031282225.1 Oscillospiraceae bacterium
ATGCTCGTGCCGCGGAAGATCGAAAACTTTCTCGTAGCCGGAAAGCACGTGTCTGCGGAACGCGCGTGCTACCAGCGCTTCCTCCCGGAGACTATGGTGACAGGCCAGGCGGCGGGAGCCGCGGCGGCGCTGTGCGTCAGGCTCGGGGTCACTCCGAGGCAGCTGGAAGCCGAGGAGCATATAAAGCAGCTACAGGATATACTGCGCAGCCAGCGCGTCATACTCGACGGCGTACACTGAGGTCAACTTGTTTCGACCCGTCCCCCTTCCGCGTCGCCCGCGCCGTATTGCTCCCACTTGCGCAGCGATTGCCTCATGAATCCCACCACGTCCACTCCGTATACCTCCCGCAATAGCCCGGCGGTGATTTCAGTGCCCGCGCGGCCTAGTGCGGCGGCGCGCCCGTCTTTCATGAGGAGTATGTTCTCCGTCAGGCGCATGGCGAGGTTTATGTCGTGGAGGACGCCCACGGCGCGGTGCCCGTCCTCCCGCGACCATTCTTTCAAGTACTCTATGAGCTCTATTTGGTATTTCACGTCCAAGTGGTTCGTGGGTTCGTCGAGCAGTATCACCTCCGGCTCCTGCGCCAGCGTGCGCGCAAGAAACACGCGCTGGAGCTGCCCGCCGGAGAGCGCGGATATCTCCTTTCCGGCCACGTCGTGGAGTTCCACGGCGCGCAGGCACCGCTCGACGAACTCCCGGTCGCGCTCCGAGGGCATGGCAAAAAAACGGTCGCGCATATGGAGATATCTACCCATCATAACCGTCTCGAAGACGCTGTAAGAGAAATATATGCCCGAGGTCTGGCTGAGCATGGCAATTCTTTTTGAGAGCTCGCGCGCCTTCATCTCGCGCAGCTGTTTCCCGTCGAGCTGCACGCTCCCGCCATAAGGCAGGAGACCCGCGAGCGCGCGGAGCAGCGTGGTCTTGCCGCACCCGTTCGGACCGAGCACGCAGATGTTCTCGTTTTTATCGAGCGAGAACGATATTCCGCGCACTACGGGCTCGCCCCCGTAACCCACGGTGATGTTGTCCACTTTCAGCATGGCTCCGCACGCGGCGGGCGCAGTTTGCGCATCACCGTGCCCCCTTCCTTCTGCTGAGGTATATATACGTAAAGAACGGCGCTCCTATCATGGCGGTCACCGCGCCCACCGGCAGCTCCTGAAGCGGGACGACCGTGCGCGCGGCGAGATCGCACAGCACCATGAACCCGCCCCCGAGCACGGCGGACATCGGGACGACGTATCTGTGGGACGCGCCGAAAATGCGCCTGACGATGTGCGGCGCCACGAGATCCACAAAGCCTATGACGCCCACAAATGATATGGCGCTCCCCGTCAGCGCCGCCGCCACCACCAGCAGCACCCACTTCACGCGCTTTGCGCGGACGCCCATGCTCTTGGCCTGCTCCTCGCCGAAGGTGAGCATGTCGAGTTCCCTGTTAAACCGCGACACCGCGAGCGTACACGCAATGCAGATGGGCAGCAGTACGGCCACCGCCGACCAGGTTTTGCCTTGGAAGCTGCCCATCTGCCAGTATATCAGGCGCTGGGAGTGCTCGCGCTCGATGGCTGATACCAGCGTCACGGCGGCATTTATGAAAAGCGAGATCACCATTCCCGTCAGGATTATCGTGTTGTTTTCCATGTTGCCGTCCAGGCGCGACGATATGCCCATTGCGAGCAGGATTGTCCCCAGCCCGAGCGCGAACCCGACAGTTGGCAGCGTGAATATGCCCATTACGGGCAGTGATATGCCCGTAACGATGACTATGGCCGCGCCCAGCGAGGCGCCGGACGAGACGCCCAGAGTATAGGAAGAGGCCAGCGGGTTGCGCAGCACCGACTGCATTACCGCCCCGCTCACCGACAGCGCCGCTCCCACAATAAACGCGAGAAGCGCGCGCGGAAGCCGAAGATCCCAGACTATGGCCGCGTCCGTGGCCGCTATGCCCTCCGGCAGCGGCGTGGCCGTTATCCTGTGCCAAATAATAGCAATGCTGTCGGCCGGCGTCACGTACACGCTGCCCACAGCTATGCCAATGAGCAAAATCACAGCGCAAAGCGCGGCCGTGACTGTGATTTTGCGTCCCATCGCGTCAGTACTTGTCAGGGTATACCGCTCGGGCGATCTCATGGAGCGCACGGACGATATTGTGGTTTGGCCTGCTGCTCGCGTCGGCGTCGATGTAGTGCACGGCGCCGTTCGCCACTGCGGTTATCGACTGCCAGCCCGCCCTCTGCTTTATCTCCCCCACCGGGTCGTCTATATAGTTCACACTGGTCAGTATGACGTCGGGGTCTGCGGCCAGCACGGACTCCTCGGCGACAGACAGCCATGAGTCCTGGCTCGCCAGGATGTTCTCCGCGCCTACGATACCGATGATTTCGTTCAGAAACACGCCGTCGCCGAAACTGTACATAAACGGCGCCGCGCTTATTTCAAAATACACCTTCTTCTTCTCGGTTATCGTGTCGCCCACGGCTTTCACGGCCGCGATATCCGCCTCCATGCCCGCTATGAGCCCGGCACCCCCCTCGGCATTGCCCATGACGGCCGCCACGTACGCTATGTCCTCCTTGATACCCGCTATGCTCTCGCTCGACGGGATGTATATCACACATATGCCCGCATCGCTCAACGGTTTGTACGGATCCTCGCCGCCCGCTTGAACCATTCCCGTCACAAACACCACGTCAGGGGTCAGTGCCATGATAGCCTCAATGTCGGGCGCCGTCATGTCGAAGAGCGGCAGACCCTCCGGCAACCCCGCGACCGTCTCGGAGTACGTGTCGGCCGCCACTATCTCGTCGCCCAGCCCCAGATCCACGATTATCTCGGCATTCGATGGTCCAAACACCATGACCCGCCCTATAGACTCTGGGAGCGTTATGGGGTTGCCCGCCCTGTCCCTGTCAATGGCCTGGGCGGCGGGAGACCCTGTGGGCAGCTCCTCCGGCCGGGCGGGCCCGCCCGCCGGCGAGCAGCCGGCCAAGAGCGCGGCGACGAGAAGCGCGCACAGCATGGGCGCCACAAATTTTTCCGTCATACTCATCCTTTTCATCCCTTGTTCCTCTTGCTCCTATAGTATAATAGTACAAATTCATTTTCTAGGATTTCTTGAGTACCGTGGGTATCCCGCAGAAAAGGCGCACCACCTCGTCGGAGGCAGCGGACAGCGCGGACGCAATGCGTCCGGCCGCTTCCCTCCAGGCGCGCTGGGTGGGATCGGCCGGCACTATGCCGCAGGATATGTCGGTACACACCAATATCTTGTCGCTCAGCCCTGGCAGCATGCCCGCCAGCTCGGCGAC
>JAITEC010000213.1 GCA_031282225.1 Oscillospiraceae bacterium
TCACTGGCGAGGGCAACAAGGAATATGAGAAGACCTACATCAGCCCGCTGAAAATCGCCAACGCACTGTTTGTGAGTCAGAACGAAACCATCCGGCAATCTTTCGCCCAGACCTTCGCGGACAATTATCTCGGCACCATGTTCAATGTGGACTTCTCGTCACAGCAAGCCGTGGACGCAATTAACGAATGGGCAAGCGAGCATACGGATGGGCTGATTGATAACGTCGTGGACTACTTTGACCCGGAGACGGTCGCCGCCATCGCCAACGCCATTTACTACTCAGACCGCTGGAACTGGGAGTTTGACGAGAGCAAAACCAAGCCCGATATTTTCCACGCAGCGAGCGGCGATGTGACCGCCGATTTCATGATTCGCGAGGGCGACGCACAGGTTTACTATGAGGATGAGCGGGTGCAGGCCATGCCACTCAGCTTCAAGAACGGCGGAAACCTGTGGATTATCATGCCCAAGGATGAAACAGCGAATGACCTATATGCCTCTATGACCGCCGACTACTACTGCGAGATACAAAGCGACGGCGTTTCCTGCACAGGCAAACTACTCCTGCCGAAGTTTGAAATCGCCGGAGACACCTTTGATTTGGCAGACGCTCTCATCGCCATAGGCGTCCCGCTGTTTGACCGCGACGCCGCACCGCTCACAGGCGGACTGATTGAAGGCGGCAAACCCGTTTGGGTAGACAAGGCGGTGCAGAAAGCTATGATAAAGGTTGACGAGAAAGGCACGACTGCCGCCGCCGTCACGGTTATCGCGATGGCAGGAGCTGGTATGCCTCTGCCGACCGAACCTTTCGAGATGGTCTGCGACAGGCCTTTCATGTTCGTGCTGGAAAGCTATGGGCAAGTGCTGTTCACGGGCGTGGTCAACAACCCGGCCGAGGTGCCATCGGCAAGCTGATTTTCGAGTAATATCATGGCGGTCAAAATTTTTGGCCGCCTTTTTTCTTTTTCGCGTCTCCAAACTATTGTTTTTGTACCTATATTGGCGACCGCCGTGGCAGACAGCGCGCTGGAATAGTTGACGAGGCGGCATCAAAATTGATATAATGCCAAACAACGGCAGTTTTCGGATATGCGGCAGCCGCAGGCGTTGCCCCTATGTCCATGCGCGATACGGAGAGAGCGGTGAGTAGTATTTGAGCAAATATTTCAGCAAACGGCATACGGGTCTAGCTCCGTATGTGCCCGGGGAACAGCCCCGGGGCGGATTCATCAAGTTAAATACAAACGAGGCGCCTTACCCTCCCGCGCCCGCAGTGCTGGACACGCTCAATCCCGGCGCGGCGTCTTGCCTGAATCTGTATCCGGATCCCGACGGCACCGCACTGCGGGCAAAGCTCGCTGCATATCACGGCGTGGATAGCTGCAATATCGTGTTGGGCAACGGATCAGACGAGACGCTGGCGTTTATTTTCCTGGCGTTTTTTGACGGCTCGCACGGCGTGGCGTTTCCGGATGTAACATACGGGCTATACCCTGTGCTGGCCTCGCTGTTCAACATCCCATATACGCGCATCCCCGTCGGCGACACGCTCGACGTCAATGTGGAGGATTATATCGGCATCGACCGCAATATCGTTCTGGCAAACCCGAACGCGCAGACGGGCATAGCGCTCCATATAGGGGAAATCGAGCGGATAGCGGGCACAAATCCAAATCGCGTCGTCGTAATAGACGAGGCATACGCTGACTTCTCTGGGTTTAGCGCCATACCGCTCACGGGCACATACGAAAATCTTGTGGTCGTGCGCACATATTCAAAATCGCGATTTATGGCCGGCGCGCGCCTAAGCTACGCCATAGGCGACAGCTCTCTCATCGCGGACATAGAGACCGTGCGGCGCTCATATAACCCATACAACATAAACTCCGTCACCCTCGCCGCAGGCGAGGCCGCCATAGACTGCGGGGATTATTACACGGAACACTGGAGACGAATAACGAACACGCGCGATCGCACGGCTCTCGCGATGCGTGCTCTCGGCTTTACGCTCACGGACTCATCGGCAAATTTTTTGTTCGCGCGAAACCGTGACATCCCCGGTGCCGAGATTTTTGGGAGGCTGCGCGAGGGGGGGATACTCGTGCGTCGCTTCGACTCCCCGGAGCGCATATCCGACTGGCTGCGCATAACTGTGGGAACCGAAGGGCAAATGGAGGCTCTCATCAGGGCGCTTGAATCAATAGTAAAGCGGGGAGGCGCATATGCGAAAAAGTGAGATAGCCCGCAAGACGGCGGAGACAGACATCGCGCTTACGCTCGATCTCGACGGGTGCGGCAATTACAGCGTGGACACGGGCGTGGGGTTTTTAGACCATATGCTCGCGTTATTTGCCGTACACGGCAGGTTCGACCTCAGCGCGACATGCAAAGGAGATGTCCGTGTTGACGCTCACCACACCGTGGAGGACATGGGGCTGACCTTGGGTGCCGCTGTCTCGCAGGCCTTGGGCGATAGGCGGGGCATAAACAGGTACGGCGAGGCGGCGCTGCCCATGGACGAGACGCTGGTGTTGTGCGCGCTCGATATTTCGGGCAGGAGCCACCTGACGTTCGCCGTACCCATACCGTCGCCGAAAATAGGCGAGTTTGACTCAGAGCTCGTTGAAGAATTTTTCGTAGCATTCGCGCGCGCGTGCGCCGCGACGATCCATCTGCGCGAGTTCTCCGGAGGCAACTCGCACCATATCGCCGAGTGCTGCTTCAAAGCCTTTGCACGCGCGCTGTCGAAGGCCGTGGGCATGGACGGGGCCCGCGCCGGCGAGATACCGTCCTCAAAGGGCACATTGACATAGGCGTCCCCGTCCATTCGGGCACTAGCGCAAGCGGGAGGTTTTGTATGGGCATTACTGCCATCATCGATTACGGCGTGGGAAATCTGTTCTCGCTCAAGTCCTCGCTGCGGTATATAGGGCAGCGAGCCGTTGTGACGGGGGATCCCGGCGAGATCGCCGCATGCGACCGCGTAATACTGCCGGGCGTCGGAGCGTTCGGCGACGCCGCAGAAAAGCTGCGCTCAAGCGGGCTCGCCGATACAATACGCGCCCAGGCTGCCGCCGGAAAGCCGCTGCTGGGCATATGTCTGGGCATGCAGCTGCTGTTTGAGCGCAGCTATGAGTACGGCGCGCATGAGGGCTTGGGGCTCATACCGGGCGAGGTGACGCCCATAGGGCCCATAATACCCAGAGGGTATAAAATACCGCACATCGGTTGGAACGCGCTCAATTTTCCGCCCGGAAGGCCGAAAAGCGCGCTTTTTGAGTGCGTCGAAGAGGGGGAAAACGTCTACTTCGTCCACTCATACCACGCCTCCGGCTGTGACAGGTCGGTAATAGCCACGGCGGAGTACGGCACCTTCCTAACCGCAGCCGCCGCGCGCGGGAACGTGTACGGCACCCAATTCCACCCAGAGAAGAGCGGGCCTGTGGGATTGCGAATACTTCTCGCGTTTTGCGGGCTCCCGGCGGGCGGTGAGGCGCCATGAG
>JAITEC010000043.1 GCA_031282225.1 Oscillospiraceae bacterium
ATAAACGACGAGATCGAGCGCCTGCGCCACTCGGCGACCTCCTCGCTCTTTGAGAGGCGCGATGTGGTAGTCGTGTCGTCCGTGAGCTGCATATACGGCTTGGGCGACCCGATAGACTATACCACAATGGTCGTGTCGCTTCGCTCAGGACAGATGTATGACAGGGACGAGGTGATACGCAGGCTCGTAGATATCCGGTACGGGCGCAATGACATAGCGTTCGAGCGCAACATGTTCCGCGTGCGCGGCGACACGCTCGAGGTATACCCCTCGTACTCGCGCGACAAGGCGATACGCATCGAGTTCTTCGGCGACGAGGTGGACAGGATAAGCGAGGTGAGCGCAGTGACCGGCGTCCCGATGCGCACGCTCTCGCACGTGGCGATATACCCCGCCTCGCATTACGTCACCACGAACGAAAAAATGAAGCGGGCCACGATCGAGATGATAGACGAGATGAAGTCCCGCGTCGAGCACTTTGAGAGGGAAAATAAGCTCATTGAGGCCCAGCGCATACATCAGCGCACTATGAACGACGTGGAGATGATGCGCGAATTGGGCTACTGTTCCGGCATTGAGAACTACTCCCGCATAATAAGCGGGCGCGCCCCCGGCTCCGCGCCCATGACGCTCCTCGACTACTTCCCCGACGATTTCCTGCTGTTCATAGACGAGAGCCACGTCACGCTCCCGCAGGTCAGGGCGATGTACGCGGGCGACCGGTCGCGCAAGGAGAGCCTCGTGGAATACGGCTTCCGCCTGCCGTCGGCGTTCGACAACCGCCCGCTCAGGTTCGACGAATTCACAGCGAAGATAAAACAGATGATCTATGTGTCCGCGACTCCCGGAGAATACGAGCGCTCGCGCTCGTCGCAGGTAGTCGAGCAGATTATACGCCCCACCGGCCTGCTTGACCCCGTGGTGCACGTGCGTCCCGTGTCCGGGCAGATCGACGACCTGATAGCGGAGATATCCGAGCGCGCGGCAAGACGCGAGCGCACGCTCATAACCACTCTCACAAAGCGGATGGCCGAGGACCTCACGTCATACCTGACAGGCGCCGGCATCCGCGTGCGCTATATGCACCACGATATAGACACCATCGAGCGCATGGAGATCATACGCGACCTGCGCTTGGGGGAATTCGACGCGATAGTCGGCATTAACTTGCTGCGCGAGGGGCTCGACCTGCCCGAGGTCTCGCTCGTGGCAATACTGGACGCCGACAAAGAGGGCTTCCTGCGCAGCGAGACCTCGCTGATACAGACTATAGGGCGCGCGGCTCGCAATTCGGGGGGGGCCGTCATAATGTACGCCGACACGGTCACGCGGTCGATGCACGCCGCCATAGACGAGACAAACCGCCGGAGAGCCAAACAGGCGGCGTACAACGCGGAACACGGCATAACGCCGGCGACTATAGTCAAGGGCGTGCGCGGCCTCCTGGAGATATCGAAGGACGAGTCCGCCGATACGGCACGCGCCGACGGCATGAAGATGACTAAACGCGAGCGGGAAGATGCCATTTCCAAACTCGAAAAAGAGATGCGCCACGCGTCTAAGATGCTGGAATTCGAGTACGCGGCGGTGTTGCGCGACAGGATCATAAAGCTGCGCGGAGGTGGCAACTGACATAATGGAAGAATTGCTTGAACCTTTCGTCTCGTCTCCCGATATCGTAAAGGCGCTGATCACATTTCTCCTGTCGTGCCTGCCGATTGTCGAGCTGCGCGTGGCAATACCCGCCGGGGCCCTTCTGGGGCTGCCCGTCCTCACGAGCGCCGCCGTAAGCGTCTTTGGGAACATCTTGCCCGTGCCGTTTATAATACTGTTCATGCGTCGCATACTAGCCTGGATGAGAAAGCGCAGCGCGCTATTGGAGCGCGCCGCCATAAGGCTTGAGCTAAAGGCCCGCTCAAAAAGCGACATGCTCTACAGGAGCGAGATCGTCGGTCTGCTCATATTCGTCGCCATCCCGCTGCCGGGAACCGGGGCGTGGTCGGGCGCGCTGATTGCCGCCGTCCTCGGCATCCGCGTGAAGGCGGCGTTCCCCGCCATAACCGCCGGCGTAATCATCGCCGGCATTGCCGTAACGGGCATAACATACGGCTTTCGATCCCTGCTGTCCGCCTGACAAGGCAGATGCGCAAAAAACAATGTGTGAAGAGGTCATGTAAATGATAACCGTGAGCAACCTCAGCGTGCAATACGGCGGGTCCGTACTGTTCAGCCGCGTCGATCTCCAATTCACCGCCGGCAATTGCTATGGCGTCATCGGCGCTAACGGCGCCGGAAAATCCACTTTCCTCAAGATACTCTCGGGCGAGATAGAGCCATCCGGCGGGAGCGTGAGCATCGACCCGAAGGTGCGCATGTCCGTATTGAGGCAGGACCAGACGATGTACGACGGGTTCACCGTGACGGACACCGTTATCATGGGCAACCGCCGGCTCTATGAATGCGGGACCGAAAAGGACGCGCTCTATGCAAAAGAGGACTTCTCCGACAGCGACGGCATACGCGCCGCCGAACTCGAGGACGAGTACGCCCAGCTTGGCGGCTGGGAGGCAGAATCAAACGCATCGCAGATACTGCAGGGGCTTGGAATACCCGTCTCCGCCCACGGTCTCACTGTATCCGAACTCGAGCCGAGCCAAAAGGTAAAAGTCTTGCTTGCGCAGGCGCTCTTTGGCGCCCCGGACATAATCCTCCTGGACGAGCCGACAAACAACCTGGACGTGGGCTCCGTCGTGTGGCTCGAGGACTACCTGGCGGACTACGCGGGAACGGTAATCGTGGTGTCGCACGATCGCTATTTTCTCAATACCGTGTGCACCCATATAGTGGACATAGATTTTGGGAAGATAAAGATGTACGTAGGCAACTACGACTTGTGGTACGACGCGAGCCAGCTCATGCAGCGGCTCACAAGGGAACACAACAAAAAGAGCGAGGACAAGATCCGCGAATTGGAAGAATTCATACGCCGTTTCTCCGCGAACAAGTCCAAATCTCGCCAAGCCACCTCGCGCCGCAAATTGCTGGACAAAATTACCATCGACGACATGCCCGCGTCCTCGCGCAAGTACCCGTGGGTAGGGTTCAAAATCGAGCGCGAGCCCGGCAAGGACAGGCTCCTTGTCTCCGATGTGTCAAAGACCGTAGACGGGGCGAAGGTGCTCGACAAAATCAGCTTCATCATGGGTCGCAACGACAAAATAGCGCTTATAGGGACAGACGAGATAGCCATAACCACCATGTTCAAGCTGCTATCGGGCGAACTCGAACCTGACGGCGGCGAAATAAAATGGGGAGTTTCTACCACGCAGGCGTACTTCCCAAAAGACCACGGCGCGTTCTTTGAGGGCTGCGACCTCACGCTGATGGACTGGATGCGCGAATTCTCCGCCGACAAGCGCGAGAGCTACCTGCGCACGTTCCTCGGGAGGATGCTCTTCTCCGGGGACGATGTATACAAACCCGCAAAGGTACTCTCCGGCGGCGAGCGCGTGAGGTGCATGCTGTCAAAAATGATGCTGTCCGGCGCGAGCGTGCTCATGTTCGACCAGCCGACAAATCACCTCGACCTCGAGAGCATAGCCGCGCTGAACAACGGCATGTCGGATTTCACGGGCAACATCATCTTCTCCACGCACGACCACCAGCTCATCTCCACCGTCGCCAACAGGATAATCGAGTTCTCAAACGGCGCGATAACGGACCGCGCCGTGACGTACGACGAATATGTCGCCGAGGCGGCGCGCCACAGTGCAGGCTAGATAAGCTCGATTATAGAGACCGCCACGTATTCCTCCCCGTTTTCCGTCACGGTGCCGCATGTAACGAAAAGGCCGTAAACGCTGTTGATATACGCGTCTGAGTACCCTTCCGCGTTGGAAAAATACCCAAAGTACGCAAAGAAATTCTGTTCCAGCAATTTCCCGTACCCCTCCATCACCGCGTCCAAGTCTTCCGGCAGCGCCGAGCGCCTGTACTTAAAGGACACCGTGTCGCCGTCGACCTCGCGCGCGTACGCCTCCACCCCGGCGTACGCGCCGAAGTCCGGCGTTGGGAAATAGCCAGAGTAATACACGGTGTCCGGCAAAATCGAATCCAAATCGACAAACCCGTCCGTGCCGAGCTCCGATAGCATGTCGATGGGCACGGCAAAATTTATATTCTGGCTTCCTTGGTATGTGCCGGTAGTTATCCCTATGGCGCGCCCGTATGCGTCAAGCAGCGCCCCGCCGCTGCTCCCGGAAGATATCGCGGCGTCGATTTGTATGTAGTCCCCACCGTCGATGCTGCGCGCGGCGCTCGATACGATCCCCTTTGAGATCGAGCCCTCCAACCCCAGCG
>JAITEC010000080.1 GCA_031282225.1 Oscillospiraceae bacterium
TGCGCAAAAATTCTTTTCGCCGTAGGCGAAAAGGACGAGAGGGCGAAAATGGCTGCAAACGAATTTATTCCAATCAAGTTCCTCTTGACTTGTGCTGTGGAAGGGGCGTATGATTGCGGAAAAGACGTGAGACGCGCCAATGTTGCGGGCGCGCCGTAGGCGGCGCGGCAGAGCGATGGGTTATTTGGAGGTTACAAGTGATGCAATCGGAAAAACACAAGCGAGCGGTCATATTTGATCTGGACGGAACGCTGCTCGATTCGCTATACGATGTGGGGAACTCTATGAACAAAGTGCTGGCGGCGCACGGATACCCGGAGCACGAACTAGACGAGTACCGTTTTTTTATGGGACAGGGTGCCTATATACTTGCCGCCAAGGCTCTGCCGGAGGGGGTGGGCGACAGCGTGATTCGATATGTCGCGGAAGAGTACAACAGGGTATACGCCACACGTCCTGTCGACAACACGGCACCGTACCGCGGCGTGCCGGAGGCGCTGCGCGACGTCTGCGGCATGGGCATTCCAATTTGCGTGCTCTCCAACAAGGCGGACGCGCAGGTGGGGCCGATGGTGAGGGGATATTTCCCGGAAATCGCGTTCGCCATGCTAAGGGGTCAGAGAGGCCTCATTCCTACAAAGCCCGACCCGGCCTGCGCGCTTGAGTTTGCCGCCCTCACCGGTTTTTTGCCGGGTGATATCGCCTTTGTGGGCGACACGGGCGTCGATATGGAGACATCGGTAAACGCGGGTATGTATGGTGTCGGCGTGCTCTGGGGGCTGCGCGATGCCGAGGAACTGCTGCGCGGCGGCGCGCGCCGCCTCATCGGCGACCCGCTGCAACTGCCCGGCATATTTGCCGTTTGACGCATCGACGCTAAAGAAGGGGAGATTCCAGGCAAATCCCGGTGGTTGGCTATGCCCACCGCCCTTGCATTTTTGCCGCGCACGGCTTATAATACAATATACCAACTGAACGCGGAGGATGCAAACCATGTCACACGAACACGCGCATACGCACGATCACGATCACGGGCACAGCCACGGCAGCGGAGGGCCGGCGAAGGACGAGGCGCTCTTGCGGTATATGCTAGAGCACAACCGCAGCCACGCTCGCGAGCTGCGCGAGACGGGGCAGAGGCTTGAACATGCCGGAGCCGTGGAAGCGGCAGCGCTTGTATACGATGCGGCGTCGCATCTCGACAGCGGCAACGCGCATCTCGCAGATGCGCTGGAGATCATAGGGCGCAACGGCGGAGAGGGGGGGCGGCAGTAGCATGTGCCTATCATCTGTTTATGAAGCGAAGGACGGCGGAGAGACGCTTGTATGCGAGCACGTCAGCGGGCTGGCGGTAGACGGCGGCAGCGTAACACTCACGGACATAATGGGAGAGGAGACAACGGTATACGGCACCATAGAGACAGTGGACCTCATAAACAACATCATCATTATAGCCGGCAGCGGGCGACTGTCGGCATGACAGCGACTTGACACGGCAATGGGTCGCGTGTTATCATCTCGCCACTATTTTTTGCGGAGGTAGACACAGATGAAGCATATTTTAACGATTAAAACCAGGGATCTGGCGCGCAGCGCCGCAGACGGCGGCTGCGGGCAGTGCCAGACATCGTGCCAGTCGGCGTGCAAGACGTCTTGCGGCGTGGCCAACCAGCGCTGCGAGAAACTGGCGGCCGAGGGCAAGTGAACCGGAGAAGTCCGCGCGATCCCCTTATATGATACACACATACAAACTAAACGGGTGCAATATTGTTATCGACACAAATAGCGGCGCTGTCCACAGCGTGGACGATCTCGCTTACGACATTATATTGCTTTACGGAACCGACGGGGACGACGAAATAGTGCGCCGTGCGCTGCTCGGACATAAGCAGTCCCCGGACGTGACAAGACAGAGCGTCCTTGAAGCGCTCGGCGAAATTAGACAACTAGTAGGCGCCGGGCTGCTCTTCTCGCCCGACAGCGCGTCTAAGGCGGCGGCGGGACTCGCGGAGCGCAGGCAAGGGGTGCGGGCGCTGTGCCTGCACGTATCGCACGCGTGCAATATGTCGTGCGACTACTGCTTTGCCGGAGGCGGGCGCTATCGCGGAGCGGGCGCTCTCATGGCTCTGGACACGGGCAAGGAAGCCGTTGACTTCTTAATACGCAGCTGCGGGGGCGCGCGCGTGCTGGATATCGACTTCTTCGGGGGGGAACCGCTGCTAAACTGGGATGTGGTAAAGGGCGTTGTGGCGTATGCCAGGGCAGCAGAGGATAAACACGACAAATTGTTCAGATTCACGCTGACGACAAACGGCGTGCTCATAGACGACGACGTCATCGAATTTTGCAACCGCGAGATATACAATGTCGTGCTCAGCCTCGACGGGAGGCGCGAAGTGCACGACAGGCGGCGCAAACTGGGGGGCGCGGGCAGCTACGACACCATACTGCCGAAATTCAAAAAATTCGTCGCGGCACGCGAAGGGCGATCATATTATATGCGCGGCACGTACACATCCGCCAACACCGACTTCGCGGCGGACATTGTGCATATGGCGGATCTGGGATTTACAGAACTGTCAATGGAACCTGTCGTCGCGGCGCCGGACGGTGCCGGCGCGCTGGGTGAGGACGATATCCCCGCGCTTTTTGAGCAGTACGAGTGGCTCGCGGAGGAGATGCTGCGGCGCGAGGGCGAAGGGCGCGGTTTCACATTTTACCATTACACGCTCGACCTCACCGGCGGGCCATGCATTTACAAGAGGGCATCGGGATGCGGATCCGGCTCTGAATACCTCGCGGTGTCGCCGGAGGGCGACCTGTATCCCTGCCACCGGTTCGTCGGGGAACCGGCATACATGATGGGGGACGTGCGATCCGGCGTCACGAACGCGCGCCTGCGCGAGGAGTTCCGATCGTGCGGGATATATTCGCGCCGCGAGTGCCGCGAGTGCTGGGCGCGCCTATACTGTTCCGGAGGGTGCGCCGCGAACTCATATTTCGCGACAGGGTCGATAGAAGGCGTATATGGGCTCGGATGCAGTTTGTTCAAAAAACGGCTGGAGTGTGCCGTAATGATGGCCGTGCGCCGCGCGGAGGCGGCAGGTAACGGAGCTTTCGGATGATTGGCGCGCTGCGGGAGAAATCAATGGGGCTCCCCGCGCTCCCCGGCGTATATATCATGCTGGACGCGGCTGGGAAGGCCATATACGTGGGAAAGGCAAAGCAGCTGAAAAACAGGGTCAGCAGCTATTTTCACGGCGAACACGACGCGAAGACATCGGCCCTTGTGTCAAAAATCGCGGACTTTGACGTGATAATATCGGGTTCCGAGTTTGAAGCGCTC
>JAITEC010000118.1 GCA_031282225.1 Oscillospiraceae bacterium
TGTATTTGCCCTGCGGGTCGAAACGGCCGTTCCCCACGCCGTTCATGATGCCGGCCGCCTGTACCTTTCCGACAGAACTCATTGCGTAACCTGAAATCTGCGAGCTGTCGGCAAACGCGGGTTCGGAGCCGGCGAGCGGGGCGCCGAGCGAGTCGAGCAGGCGGTCAAGGATCGTCGCCGCCTGTTCGCGCGTTATCTCTCCGCCGGGATCGAACTTATTGTTCCCGACGCCGTTGACCACGCCCAGAGAGGCCATTTTGACTACGTCCGCATCGTCGGTGTCGCCAAACGCCGCGCCCGCATGCTGGATCGTCGAGCCTGTCGCCTTCTCATACAGCGGCGCGGCGAGACGGCAGAATTCGGCGCGCGTTATGTTTTTCGTGAACGCGGAGTTGAGGCTGTCGGGCACGAGACCCAATCCGACGGCGCGGTCGATCTCCGATTTTGCCCAATCCGAGGGCCTATCCGCCACAGGCGCAGACGGCGCGTCGCCGTTGTCAACGAGCAAGACGATAGTATCCGTCCAACCATATCCCGGATCTTCAAGCAGGTCCTCAGCAGTAAAAATCACATGCGGCATCTCAATTTCTGTATATGACATTGTCATCCAGTCATACTTAAGTTTGCCGCCATACGAGTAGCCTTCCGGCAATGCCGGATACTCCGTGAGCTTGTAATCCCCGGGACTCTTGACCAAAACGCCCCCTTGTCCCGGATGTCTTCCCGTCTCAAAGGCAAAATAAGCCGTGAGTTCCCCTCCTTCCATTACGCTGAACCGCGATGGGGAAATTGAAAGCGTATCTCCTGTTTCATTCGTGAAAACGAAATCTCCGGTGAGATCCTGCGGCGTGAGCGTAAATCGGGGCGGTTTTTGCGAGTCCTTGATTATGATCCCCAGTTCAGCGATTCCGGTGCCGCCGGCGAGGGCGTAGATAGGTGCCGCGCCCACGGCAAGCGCGAGCGCGAGGGACAGCGCGAGCGCCCTTTTTCCGATTCTCATTTGTTATACTGCCTCCCCATGCATTTTTATCGGGAGACCGCGCAAAAAGGCCTTGCTTTGCGGCCTCACGCAGGGGATTCTAGCGCGTGTCCGGGCGCCGTTGCAAGTATATTTTTGCCTTTTGTGCGCTTTTTCCCCGTCGCAGCGTACCGTGGGACAGCAAAACGGGCGCATTGTGCCGCGCGAACGACCCGCCTCCTCCTTGGACGGTTGCTTGGACGGCTGCGCAGTTTTTCGGCGCCAAAAACAGTTGCGCCACGCTGCGAATTGGGATATAATGATATAATAACACGGCAACACGGCGCAAATACAGCAATTCGTGGCACAGGATGTTGGCTTCCGTCAACACTGCGACCGCTACGACCGCATAGCGGCAAACCCCGCCACGCGTGATGAGCATTACCGTTGGATCGACGCCGTGCAAAGCTGCTGCAGCAGCGACAATGACATGGGATTGCATTATTATGCCGGATAAATCATTGGCGCTATATTGATTTCAACACGAGGAGGGCATGGTCATGAATACATCTGCGAAACTCGCCGGCGCGCCGCTGGCCGTCGAGCCGTATGACAGGGAGTGGGGGGTGGGCGTCTCGGGGCTCACGGGGGATCCCTCGCCGTTTCCGCGCATAAACAAGATGCTGCAGTGGATAAAGGAGACCGACAGTACGTGCAGCCCGGAGCGCGCCGTGATAGTCACGGAGTGTTTCCAAAAGTACGCGATGTACCCGCAGAACATAAAATGGGCGCTCGCGCTGCGCGAGGTGTACGAGCGCGTCACCGTCAACATCTGGGAGGACGAGCTTATCGTAGGCGAGCTCGCGGCGCCGCCGAACGCCGCGCCCGTATACCCGGAGTTCTCGCTCGAATGGCTGTGCGACGAGATGGTCAACACGCCGCTCGACAAGCGTCTCAACGACCGCTACGTGATAGACGAGGACACAAAAAACGCCCTGCTGGGCATCCGCGAATACTGGAAGGGCAATACGGTCTCCGAGGCGACCGTGCGCACGTACACGCAGGAGGAGGCGCGCGGCTCGCACCTGGGCGCGGCCGTTTTGCTGGAGGATCTCTTTGTGTACGCGGGAGTCGGGCATGTCACGGCGGATTACGCCAAGCTATTCAAAGTCGGATTCGGCGGCATACGCGCGGAGATCGTCGAGCGCATGGCGAAGCTGGACACCGCGCTTCCGGAGGACATAAAAAAGCAGGAGTTCTATACCGCCGAACTCATAATGCTCGACGGCGTGAAGACGTATATAACGCGCTACGGGCACCTGGCGGCACAGCTCGCCGCCGCCGAGGGGAACCCAGCGCGGCGCGCCGAGCTCGAGCGCGTCTCGTCTAACTGCCTGCACGTGGCGGAGGGCGCCCCGCGCGACTTCTGGGAGGCCATACAGCTGTGGCACATAGCGACTAACATGATAATAATCGAGACCAGCGGGCACTCCGTGACGTATGGGCGCTTCGACAGGCTCTTCTACCCGTTTTACAGGCGCGACATAGACAGCGGCGCGCTCACGCGCGAATTCATGCAGGAGCTCATAGAGCACGCGTTCCTCAAGATGCACGAGCTGCGGAAAATACGCGACAAAAACGCCATATACTTCTCGTCCGGCACCATAATGGGCGGCACGGCGCTCGATGTCGGCGGCGTCGACGAGAACGGCGACGACATAACGAACGACGTGAGCTACATGGTGCTCGACGCGCACGCCCACACGCGCATACCCAACCCGTGGATGGGCGTGAGGCTGCACGAGGGCACGCCGCCCGAGTTCAAGACGAAGGTGTTCAATGTCATCCGAATAGGCACGGGCGAGCCCAAGATATTCAACGACGCACCCATGATACGCTCGCTCCTAACTGATGGCCGCACGCTCGAAGACGCGCGCGACTCCGTCGGCGTGGGCTGCGTGGAACCGCGCGTGCCGGGCAAGACATACGGCTGGCACGACTCTGGCTCCGTCAACCTGACAAAGATAATGCAGCTCGCGATAAACGGAGGCAAGTGCATAGGCTGTTCGCCCGCGTGCAAGCAGTATGCCGCGTGCGCCGGTGCCGGCGCTACGCTGGGACCCGACACAGGCAGCCTCGTTTCGTTCACGTGCTTCGACGAGGTAATGCAGTCATACGACAGGCAGATGGCGTATTGGTGCAACATATTGGTCACGTTGATAAACAAAAACGACCTCGTGCACCAGAGGCTAAAGCCCCTGCCCTACCTCTCCCTGCTGATCGACGGCTGCATAGAAAAAGGCGTGGACGTGACGCGTGGGAGCGCCGTGTACAACGCGAGCGGCCCGCAGGGCGTGGGCATAGGCACGACAGCCGACTCGCTGTCCGTCATAAAGCAGCTCGTGTTCGACGAGAAGCGCGTATCCGGCGCCGAGCTGCTGCGCGCGCTGGAAGCGAACTGGGAGGGACACGAGCCGTTGTACGCGCTCGTAAACTCAGACAGGATGCACCACTACGGCAACGACGACGACTACGCGGACGACATTGCGAAATTCGTCATGGCCACATACTGCAAGCATATTGAGCACAGGCCAACGGCTCACGGTGGAGAGTTCATGCCCGGCGTGTTCTCCGTCACCAACAACGTGATGCACGGCTCCGTGGTCACGGCCACGCCCGACGGGCGCCGCGCCGGGGAACCCGTGAGCGACTGCATAGGCCCGGCTCACACGCAGTGCGGCAGCCACGACAGGCGCGGCCCGACGGCCGTTGCCAATTCCGTCGCCAAGCTCGACCACCAGCGCATAGGCAACGGCATAATCCTCAACTGGAAATTCGCGCCTACGGCCGTGTCGGGCGAATCGGGTCGTGAGAGCTTGATAGCGCTCATGGACGGGTACTTCAAGAACAACGGCATGCAGAGCCAGTTCTCCATAGTGGGCCGCGAGACGATGCTCGCCGCCCAAAAGGAGCCGTCGAAATACAAAGACCTCGTGGTACGCATAGCGGGATACTCGGCATACTTCGTGGAGCTCTCGCACGAGCTCCAAAACGACTTGATAGGCCGCACGGAGCTGTCGTTTGATTGATTTTTCCGCAAAACGCGATATACTCTGCGCACATCCAAAAAATAAAGTAACAACGGAGGATAAAATGAAAAAGATCATATCAATACTGCTCTCGGCGGCGTGCGCGCTCGCGTTTGCCGCCTGCGCAGGGCAGAGCCCCACCGAGTCCCCAAGCGAGTCGCCGGACGGCGACCTCGCCTACATAACTGACAGGGACAAGCTCGTCATCGGTGTAACGCAGTACGAACCCATGAACTACAAAGACGCCGACGGCAATTGGACCGGTTTCGACACCGAGTTCGCCGAGGCCGTGTGCGGGAAGCTCGGCGTCACGCCCGTGTTCCAGGAGATCAACTGGGAAACCAAGGAGACGGAACTCAAAGGCAAGACCATCGACTGCATCTGGAACGGGCTGACCGTGGACGACGACCGCCGCGAGAACATGGACTTCTCGCTGTCGTACCTGCGCAACGAGCAAGTCGTCGTAGTCCCGGCAGCGTTCTTATCGGACAATAGCGCCCCCGGCAAGGACAGCTTCGACGGCCTCACGGTCGTAGCTGAGGACGGCTCCGCAGGCGAGACGGCGGCGGCGGAACTCCCGGGCACCGTCATAGTCCCCGTGGAGACCCAGGCGGCAGCGCTCTTGGAGGTTAAGGCGGGGACGGCGTCCGCCGCCGTCATCGATGCCACGATGGCCTCCGCGATGACCGGCGAGGGCACGGAATACGCCGACCTCGCCGTGCTCGACTTATCGCTCACGGCGGAGGAATACGCCATCGGCTTCCGTCTCGGATCGGACGTGACAGCGGCGGTCGACGGCATCATCAGGGATCTCATTGCGGACGGCACGCTCGCGGCAATAGCCGAAAAATACGGGCTCTCCGGCCGCCTAGTGTAACAGGGGCACGCCATGCCGCTCAGTACGGTACTCGCGACGCTGCTGCGCGGCTTCGGGACTACGTGCCTCATATTCGTTGTGACGCTCGCGCTCTCGGCGCCGCTGGGGCTTGCCGTCGCGTTCGGCTCAATGAGCCGCTTCTTGCTGCTACGGCTGCCGACCAGGGCGTTCGTGTGGATCATCCGCGGCTCGCCGCTCATGCTCCAGCTCATAATCGTGTTTTACGGGCCGGGGCTTCTGTGGAGCGGGGCGGCGCTGCCGCGTTTCTCGGCGACGATCGCCGCGTTCGCGATAAACTACGCCGCGTACTTCTCGGAGATATACCGCAGCGGGATAGAGGGCATCCCGCGCGGGCAGTACGAGGCGGGGCTCGCCCTTGGCATGACAAAATCGCAGATATTCTCCAAAATCACGCTGCTGCAGGTCATAAAGCGCATACTGCCTCCGATGTCCAACGAGATAATCACGCTCGTGAAGGACACGTCCCTCGCGCGCGTCATCGCCGTGCGTGAGATAACAATGGAGGCGTTCTCCTTCACCTCAAAGGGGCTCATCTCGCCGCTGTTTTACGCGG
>JAITEC010000124.1 GCA_031282225.1 Oscillospiraceae bacterium
ATACTGTCGTCTCCGGAGGAAATGGCGAAAATAGCGCAGATAGCCAAAATGGTATCCGGCGGCACGGCGGCGCCGGATATGGCCGACCCGGAAGGCGCAGCGGATGAGGGGCAAGACGGCACCGCGCCCTTGGATCCAAGGGCGATGCGCGTCATGGCGCGCGTCATGAGCGCGTACTCCGCCGGCGGCATAGGAGACAAAGGGGCGCTGTTGGGCGCAATTGGCCCATATCTCACCGGCGAGCGGCGGGAGTATGTGGAAGCGGCGGCGCAAATGGTCAAACTTGCGCGCTTGGCAAAAGCCGCGCTCGGCGCTTGGATGGAAGGGGAAGTCGATGTATAACAGGTATATCGGGAATACCGGCAAGTACTATCGCGTGGAAGAGGCCGAGCCGCAACCGCAAAGACGCGCGCCAACGGTAAAGCGACCCGGGGGCGATCCGGGCGCGGGTGCCGCTCCACGCGGTTTGTTGGAGTCTATATTGCCTTTTGGCCTAAAACTCGAAATGGGCGACATAGTATTGCTGCTGCTCTTTTTTTTGCTCTATGCCGAGACAAAAGACGAGGAGTTTTTGATGATATTGGCGTTTTTGGCGTTTTCAATGCTGAAAGTTTGAGCAAAGTTTGAATGAACTCAAAAACAATCGCGAAAATTTGACATCGCCGGCGGGGCATAGTAAAATAGAAAAAAGGACGCGCCGCCGGCGCGGGCGATCCATTCTTTGGATATTGGGAAGTGCGGGCTATTGGACAGGTTTACTCTGGCTGTTATATTCGGCGGCCGGTCTTCGGAACATGAAATATCGCTGCAATCGGCGGGCGCCATTGTCGGGGCGCTCGACCGCGAGAAATACGACGCGGTGCTGCTGGGGATAGACAGGCAAGGGGAGTGGATGCGCTATTACGGCGGCGCTGCGGACATTGCCGCAGATAGGTGGAGGGACGGCGGACAGTGCAAGCGGGCGCTTGTGTCCCCGAGTTCCGAGACGCACGGCGTCATTGAGTTTGACTCAGGCACATACATGGCAACGCGCCTTGACGCAGCGTTTCCCGTGCTGCACGGGAAAAACGGGGAGGACGGCACTGTGCAGGGCCTCTTGGAGCTCGCCGGCATACCCATAGTCGGGTGCGGATGCCTGACGAGCGCGCTGTGCATGGACAAAGAACTCGCCCATATCGCCGCGCGCGAGGCGGGAATAGAGTGCCCGCGCGGTTTTTCCGTAAGGCGCCCATACGATCCTGAGTATATCCGCGAGGCTGCGAGCGGACTGGGTTACCCGCTGTTTGTAAAGCCGGCGCGATCGGGTTCGTCGCACGGGATCACATGCGTCAAGCAGCCGGGCCAGCTCGCCGGCGCCGTTGGATTCGCGTTTACGCACGACGATAAAGTAATAGTCGAGCAGGCCGTAGACGGTGTCGAGATCGGTTGCGCGGTCATAGGGGAAGGGGATCGCCTAATATTTGGGCGGGCGGACGAGATCGAAATTCACGGCGATATGTTCGACTATATTGAGAAATACACGCTGAAGACATCGAAAATACATATGCCGGCGCGCATTTCGAGCGAGGCGGAGGCGCGTGTGCTGGAGGCGGCGGCGCGAATATACCGGGCGCTCGGGTGCCAAGTGTTTGCGCGCGTTGACCTGTTCCTCACGGCCTCAGGGCGCTTGCTCTTCAACGAGGTGAACACTATACCCGGCTTCACGGAGCACAGCCGCTTCCCCAACATGATGCGCGGCGCCGGTTATTCGTTTGGGCAGACGTTAGACGAGCTGGTAAAGGCGGCGGTGGCATGAGCGCAGTGCGGAAAAAGCGGCGCGGCGACAGGAAAGACGGGCGTAGGCTCCGATCGCTCGACGCGTATTACGGGCTGATGCCCTTTATAATGAAGTCCCGCAACGACGCGTTCAATTTCTTTTCGGACAGCTTTGAAATCACCGAGATAGATAAGTACCTGCGCGAAAAACGCATGACGGGTTCGCCGGGGCTCGGCATACTTCACCTTCTGCTGGCGGCCTACGTCAGGATAGTGTGCCAGTACCCGGCGCTCAACAGGTTCGTGTCGGGGCAGCGCATATATTCGCGCGACAAAATAGAGTTCGTAATGTCCGTGAAGAAAGAGCTGTCGGCAAGCGCCGGCGAGACATCCATCAAAGTAATGTTCGACAAGTCGGACACACTCGACGACGTATACCGAAAAATCAACGCGGAGATAGACAAAGTGCGCGGGCAGTCGCTCGACACCAGCACCGACGCCGCAGCCTCGGCATTTATAAAGATGCCCAGGCTGGTGTTGAAACCGATTATATTCATTTTGGGGATACTCGACTACTTTGGCAAACTGCCGCGCTCGCTCATGGAAGCCAGCCCGTTCCACGGATCTATTATTGTCACGGACATAGGTTCCATAGGCCTTCCGCCGATATACCACCACCTGTACAATTTTGGCAACCTGCCGATATTCATATCGCTAGGCACGAAGCGCAAGGCAATCGAGCTGGAGGAAGACGGAGGCGTTGCCCGGCGCAAGTATCTGGACTACGCCGTGGTGCTCGACGAGCGCATATGCGACGGGTTCTACTTCTCGCAGGCGTACCGCTGCCTGAAGAGCATCCTCCGAGACCCGCGCCAGCTCGAGACCCCGCCTGACGAAATCGTCGACGACGTGGACTGACCGGTACATAATTAAGGTTTTCAATTCATAGTTTTCTTGCGTTATCTGTTTCAATGTAATATACTGTGCAGGCAAATCCCAGGCTTGAGGGGGCGAAGTTACGGGCAGGCAAAAGAGGGTGGCGGCGGTGCACGACATCTCTTGTTTTGGGAGGTGCTCGCTCACGGTTGCGCTGCCTATCATATCGGCGGCGGGCATTGAGGTCAGCTGCGTGCCCACCGCGGTACTGTCCACGCATACGGGCGGGTTCACGGGCTACACGTACCGCGACCTGACGGACGACATGCCGCAGATAATAGCGCACTGGAAAAAATTGGGGCTTGAGTTTGACGCCATATACACGGGGTACT
>JAITEC010000148.1 GCA_031282225.1 Oscillospiraceae bacterium
CGCCGCCCTCGCCGTGATCCTTCGCCTCTTTGCGATTATAGCAATACGGGACATCGCGCCCATACTTCCGATACAGCGCCGCAGCCGTCTCGGCTGCCAGCGGTATCCCTTTATACGCCGGCCCGAACAATGCGTCAAACCGCTCCCCGCTGTCCGCCACGAGATCGGCGTACCACTCCCCGAGCGCCGAGAGCTGCGAGCCCATTTCGTATTTGCCCGTATTGATGAAATAAGGCGTTCTCCGCCCGCTCTTTGCAACGAAGTCACCGAACGTCAGAACGCCGGCGCCTATCATAAAGTCGATAAACTCCCGCTTGTCCCTCATAAATGTTGGCCATGCCTTTCGGATTGGGTTATTTTAGCTTTCGCAGGTAGTATATGCCGATGGGCAGCGCGACGATAAATGTCAGCACGTCGGCTATCGGCGAGGCGAGCTGTATGCCGCGCACGCCGAGCGCCGAATTCATGATGTACAGCAGCGGCATTAGGAACAGACCTTGCCGCGCGAACGCCAAGAAGCTGGCGGGCACCGCTTTTCCTATAGTTTGGAGCATCATGTTGTGGAAAACCACCCAGCTCATGAGCGGGAACGCCGCGCTCTGCGCGCGCAGGGTATACGCGCCTATCCTGAGAACTTCCGCGACATCCTTGTCGTCGCTGCGGAAGAATCCGATTATCTGCGGCGCGAACGCGAAGCAGATGCCGGCGGACGCCAGCAGGAAAGCGAACGACGACAGGAAGCAGAACCAAAACCCGCTCTTTACGCGGTCGTACCGCCCCGCGCCGTAATTGAACCCGCACACGGGCTGAAAGCCCTGCCCCAGCCCGATAATGGCTGAGTTTGCTATGAGCACTATCCTGTTGACGATGGAGATTGCCGCGATCACGGCGTCGCTGTAGCCGCCAGCGAGATGGTTGAGCAGCACTGAAGACACGCTCACGAACCCCTGCCGCAGCAGCGAGGGCAGTCCGCCGCGCATTATCTCCAAATATGTGGACAGCTGCGGCGCGAAGCTGCGGAACCTTATGCGCACGTTGCCGGCTCGCGTGGTCCCCCAGAGCAGGATGAAAAAGCCCGCCGTCTGGCTGATCATCGTGGCCAACGACGCGCCCGCCGTCCCCATTTTTAGTGCGAATATGAGCAGCGGGTCGAGCGCCACGTTGAGTGCCGCGCCGCCCACCATGCCCAGCATCCCGAAAAACGCGCTTCCTTGAAATCTCAGCAGGTTGTTCAGTGAGATGGACGATATCATGAACGGCGCGCCGATGAGGATATACAGCAGGTATCTGCGGGCGTGCGGCATAATTGTGGGAGTGGCGCCGAGCAGGCGGGACAGGGGACCCATGAATACTATGCCCAGGACGGCGATGGCGGCGCCGGATATAAATGCCGAGATTACGCCGGTCGCCGCCATTTTCTCCGCCATGTCCGACTGACCCGAGCCCAGCGCGCGCGAAATGTAGTTCCCCGATCCGTTCCCGAAAAAGAACCCCAGCGCCTGTATTATCGCCATGAGGGGCAGCGCGATGCCCACGGCGCCCGTCGCGCTCGTGCCAAGCGAGCTGACGAAGTACGTATCCGCCATATTGTAGAGCGCGGATACCAGCATTATCGCGGTAGTTGGCACAGCGAGTTGAAGGATCAGCGTTCTCACAGGCTGTGTAGTCATTTTTTCGAGTTTAGCGGCCGCGCCGTCCATCGTCTCAACCACTCCCTTTGTTATCTAGACACAGTATAGTACGCTCGCGGCGGTTTTTCAAGGAGGAAATGGGGCGGGGTCGTCCTCGTCCCATATGCCGGGGTTTCTCAAAAACCTATGTGGATATATGCATAACATCATCGAAAATTAAATATTATTCACAAATTTGCGGATAAACACGCGATATTTTGACATAATTATGAATATGGCACTTTTATGCATTTCAAGTCAGATCTGTCGCCGCCGCGAGGATTTCGCCTATGCTTCCGGGGATCAGGAGATCTGCCGCGCCGTCGCGCGGCGACGGGCTCTTGTTTATTAGGACAAGTTTGTCGCCGGTATACAGATCCACTAGCCCGGCCGCAGGGTACACCACGAGAGACGTTCCGCCCACTATGAGCATATCGGCGTCGCGGATGGCTCGCATGGCGCCGCTGAAGGTTCCATCGTCAAGCGACTCTTCGTATAGCACGACATCGGGGCGCACCATGCCGCCGCATTTTGTGCACTTAGGCACATCGTCTCCGCCGCCCAGCATGAAGTCGAACCCGTATCGCGTGCCGCAATCCATGCAGTAATTCCTGTGCGCCGAGCCGTGCAATTCATATACATTGCGGCTGCCCGCCGCCTGGTGCAGCCCGTCTATGTTCTGGGTAACAATGGCTCGCAGCCGCCCGGTGCCCTCCAGTTTGGCGAGGGCGGCGTGCGCTTTGTTCGGGGAGATTCCGCGGATGAGTATTTTCTCACGGTAGAACTTGAAGAACTCCCCGGGGCGGCGCAAAAAAAATGAGCGGCTGAGTATTTCTTCCGGAGGGTACGCGTACTTTTGGTTATACAGCCCGTCGACACTGCGGAAATCCGGTATCCCGCTCTCCGTGGACACGCCGGCCCCGCCGAAAAATACTATGTTTTCGCTGCCCGCTATCCATGTGCGCAGCGTGTCTATTTGCGCGTCCCGCGAGACGGGCGGCGCGCTTTTTCCGCTTGGCAAATCAGTCACCCCTCGTGTTGAATTCGTTCATTGCCCGCTCCACGCCGGACGTTATTATCGTCCCGACAGCCGAGACGGCGCGTTCAAAAACCGCGTCCAATATTTTTATGTCAGCGTCGCTGAACCTGGACAGCACCCAGTCCAATACGTCGGCGCCATTTGCGGGCGGCGCGCCCACGCCTATGCGAACGCGCGGGAAAGCCTCGCCGCCGCATTTTGCAATTATGTCCTTTAGCCCATTGTGCCCGCCCGAAGAGCCGGAACCCCTTATCCGCAGCGCGCCGACCGGCAGCGCGATGTCGTCCGATACCGCCACGACATGGCCAAGCGGTATTTTATAGAAGCACATCGCCTCCCAAACGGCGCTCCCCGAGAGATTCATGAACGTATGCGGCTTTTGCAGCAACACGCGCTCGCCGCCCATGGAGGCAATCGCCGTGACGGATCGGAATTTTACGCGATCTATGCGCGCTCGTGTCGCGCTCTCCGCTTTTTCCGCCGCCATGAACCCCGCATTGTGCCGCGTGCCGGCGTATTTCCTACCGGGATTGCCGAGAAAAACGACAATCCACGAGACGCCCGCGCGCTCAACTGAAAAGCGTGGAAATGGAAACTTCCTCATAAATCCTCTTAATGGCTTCGGCAAACAACGGTGCCGACTCAATGTATTTTATCTTGCCGCAGGGCACATGCGCATTGTACGGTATGGTATCCAGGAAACGCACTTCTTTTATGTAACTGTCTTCTATGCGCCCAACAGCCGGGCCGGACAGTATCCCGTGGCTCGCGCAAGCGTATATTTCGCGCGCTCCGCCTATTTCAACCAGCGCTTTTGCCGCGCCGCATAGGCTGCCCGCCGTATCGAGGATGTCGTCTATCATGATTACGTTCTTGCCGCCGACTTCGCCGATTATATTCATGACCTCGGACTGGTTTGCCTTTTCGCGGCGCTTGTCGATGATGGCAAGCCCAAGCCCCATCTTCTGCGCGAACGCCCGTGCGCGCGTTACAGAGCCGATGTCAGGCGATACCACGATTACATTTTCCGTGCCGGCGCCGAATTGCCGCGCGTAATACTCCGTGAAGAGCGGCCCGCCCAGCAAGTTGTCCACGGGGATATCGAAAAATCCCTGTATTTGCGACGCGTGCAAGTCCATCGTCAGCACGCGATCCGCCCCGGCCGTGGCGATTAGGTTTGCCACGAGCTTTGCAGAAATGGGATCGCGCGCTTTTGTCTTCCTGTCCTGCCTGGCGTAGCCGAAGTAGGGTATGACGGCCGTGATTCGCCCGGCCGACGCCCGCTTGCAAGCGTCTATCATGATGAGCAGTTCCATCAAGTGCTTGTTTACCGGCGAACATGTCGGCTGGATGATGAACACGTCGAAGCCCCGCACGGTCTCAAAGAGCGATACCGATGTCTCCCCGTCCGCGAACGAGGCGACATCCGAGCCCCCCAACCGTATTCCGACCGCGTGGCATATGGCCTCCGCCAGCTGTTTGTTGGCGTTTCCGCTGAAGATTTTTATGTCTCTGCCGTGACCCATAATATACCCCGTCCTTTTATTGAGTTTTTCGCGTCTTTCGGTTGCCCGCCCGGTTCACGAGTCGCGCGCGCGGCGGCTCTCGGCCACCGCCAGTTCGTCGCAGCGGTTATTGTATTCGTTTTCGGCGTGCCCTTTTACCCAGACAAAAGTCACGTCATGCCGCTCCAGAAGCGGCAGGAGCGCCTGCCAAAGCTCCGGATTTTTCACCTCCCCGCCCTTTTTGCGCCAGTTTTGCCGCGCCCATGAATCCAGCCAATGCTTGTTTATAGCGTCTGTCACGTATTTTGAATCCGTGTACGCGGTCACCTGGCACGGTTCCTTCAGCGCGCCGAGCGCCTCTATCACGCCGGTGAGTTCCATACGGTTGTTAGTTGTGAGCGCCGCCCCGCCGGAAATTTCCCGGCGCTCCCCGCCGTAGATCAGCACGGCGCCCCAACCGCCGGGGCCGGGGTTGCCCGAGCACGCGCCGTCTGTATAGACGGTGACCTTTTTCATTCGCCCTCCCGCTCGGGGGCTCCAAACGGCTCCGCGGAGCCGGGATCCGCCTCGGCGTCACCGTCCGGCTCTTTGTCTGTCCGCGCGATAGCTATTACTTTGGCGCCGTCGCCTAGGCGCATCAGCCGGACGCCCTGGGTCGAGCGCCCCAGCATGGAGATGTCCGCCGCCGCCATGCGTATTATTGTCCCGTCGTCGGAGATTAGCAGAACGTCGTCGTCCTCGCTGACCACTTTTATGGCTGCCGCCTTGCCCGTCTTCTCGGTGATTTTATAGTTGCGCCGGCCCAGCCCGCCGCGATTTTGTGCCTCTCCGTCCTCGCCGCCCCGCAAATACTCCGCTATCTCCGTGCGCTTTCCATACCCGTTCTCGGTGACGGTGAGGAGTGCCCCGCCCTCGCCCGCGCGCGCGCGCGCCGCGCCAATGCAGTAGTCGCCGCTGCGCAGCCTTATCCCGCGAACGCCTGCAGCCGCCCTGCCAAGCAGGCGCAGATCCGTCTCCTGGAAGCATATAGCGGCGCCGTCGTGCGTCGCGATGAGTATGTTCTCGCTGCCGTCGGTGTCGCGCACGGATATGAGCTCGTCGTCTGGGGCGAGGTTAACCGCACGTATGCCCACGTTTTTTATGTTTCGGAGTTCTTCGGCTTTCATGCGCTTTACCGTGCCGCCTCGCGTGACGAATATCAAGAAGCTGGCCTCTTCCATGCGCGCGCGTATCATTGCGGTAACTCGCTCGCCGTCGTCAATGGGCAGCAGGTTTATTATGTTCGTGCCCTTGGCCGTCCTGCCCGACTCGGGTATTTGGTAGCCCTTGCGGCGGAACGCCCTTCCTCGGTTCGTGAAAAACAGGATATAGTCGTGAGTGGACGCGGAAAGGAGGTTTTCCACGTAATCGGCCTCGCGCGTCGTCATTGCCGTTACGCCTCGCCCGCCTCGCCGCTGTGCCCTGTACACGCTCGCGGGCATGCGCTTGATGTACCCGGCGTTCGTAAGGGTATATACGCACTCCTCCTCATCTATAAGGTCTTCTATGTCTATCTCGTTTTCAACGTCCGCTATCTCGGTCTTGCGCTCGTCGCCGTATTTGTCACGTATCTCTTGGAGCTCCGTTATGAGAAGCTGCGTCATTTTTCCGTTGTCTGCCAGCAGGTCCAGATAGTGCGCTATCTTCTCTTGGAGCGCGCTGTACTCGGCCTCTATTTTTTCTCGCTCGAGCCCCTGAAGGCGGCGCAGCTGCATTTCCAGTATTGCCTGTGCCTGCACCTCCGACAGCCCGAACCGCTCCATCAAGCGCTCGCGCGCGTCGTCGTAGCTCGCGCGGATTATCTTTATCACCTCGTCGATGTTGTCGCAGGCAATGCGGAGCCCTTCGAGCAGGTGCGCGCGCTCCCGCGCTTTTTTGAGCTCGTGCTCCGTCCGGCGGCGTATGACATCGCGCTGGTGCGCTATATACTCGTCCAGGAGGCCGCGCAGCGACAGGATGCGGGGCTGTGTCTGGTTGTCAACGAGCGCGAGCATGACAATTGCAAACGTTATCTGGAGCTGCGTCATCGAGAACAGCCTGTTGAGCGTGACCTGCGGATTTGCGTCGCGGCGCAGTTCTATGACTACGCGCATCCCGTTCCTGTCAGATTCGTCGCGCATTGCGGATATGCCGTCTATGCGCTTGTTTTTCACGTGCTCCGCGATATTCTCGAGCAGGTGCTTTTTATTTACCTGGTACGGCAGCTGCGTGACTACGATTGCAGTCCGCCCCTGACCGAATTCCTCAAATTCGGTTCTTGCGCGCAGTACGATGCGCCCGCGCCCCGTCGCGTATGCCGCGCGTATGCCGGCGCGGCCCATTATTACGCCGCGCGTGGGAAAGTCGGGGCCTTTTATATGCTCCATCAGGTCGCCGAGTTCGGCGCCGTCGTTTTGCAGCACGCAAATCGTCGCGTCTATGACTTCCGCCAGATTGTGCGGAGGGATGTTCGTCGTCATGCCCACCGCTATGCCCGAGGAACCGTTGACTAGCAAATTCGGGAACCGGGACGGAAGGACGCGCGGCTCGCGGCGCGACTCGTCGTAGTTTGGGCCCCAGTCCACGGTGTCTTTGTCTATGTCGCGCAGGAGTTCGTCTGAAATGCGCGACAGGCGGGCCTCCGTGTACCGCATAGCGGCTGCCGGGTCGCCGTCCACGGAGCCAAAATTCCCGTGGCCCGATACGAGCTGGTAGCGCATGGTGAAATCCTGCGCCAAGCGCACGAGCGCATCGTATATGGACGCGTCGCCGTGCGGGTGATAGTGCCCCATGACGTCGCCGACGGCCGTCGCGGCCTTTCGAAACGGCTTGTCGTATGTCAAGTTACTCTCGTACATCGAGTACAATATTCGCCTGTGCACGGGCTTTAGCCCGTCGCGCGCGTCCGGAAGCGCCCTTGCGACGATTACGCTCATCGCGTAATCTATAAAAGACCCCTCCATCTCCTCCGTCAGGGGGGAGACGACAATTTTCTGCATGGGGTACGTTATGTCCCTGTTCTTGTCCTCGCGTTTAGCCATTAATTAAACCTTCCCATGTTTTTCAGATGCCCGGCAGATTATCAGACATCGAGATTTACGGCGTATTTCGCGTTGCGCTCGATGAATTCGC
>JAITEC010000174.1 GCA_031282225.1 Oscillospiraceae bacterium
CACAATAACGTTCCAAAACTACTTCCGCCTCTACACAAAGCTCTCTGGAATGACAGGGACGGCGCTCACCGAAGAGGAGGAGTTCGGCGCAATATACAAGCTTGATATAATCGAAGTGCCAACTAACCGCCCGCTCGTCAGGCGCGACCACCCCGACATAGTGTACAGGAGCGAGGACGGAAAATACCGCGCCGTCATTGAGCAGATCGAGCAATGTCACAAAAACCGCCAGCCCGTCCTCGTGGGCACGGTGTCCATCGAGAAGAGCGAGCACCTGTCTAAGCTGCTCTCGAAGCGCAACATCCCGCACAATGTCCTCAACGCGAAAAACCATGAGCGCGAGGCGGAGATAATCGCGCAGGCCGGCAAACTGGGCGCCGTCACCATCGCCACGAACATGGCCGGCCGCGGAACGGACATCATGCTGGGCGGAAACGCGGAGTTCATGGCAAAAAACGACCTGAAAAAAGCGGGTTTCACGGACGAGGTAATAGTCGAGGCCACAGGCCACGCCGACAGCGACGACGGGGACATATTGAAAGCGCGCGCGAAATTCGCCGAGGCATATGAGAAGCACCGCGCCGTTACGGCCTCCGAGGCCGAAGAGGTATGCTCCGCGGGCGGGCTGTTCATACTGGGGACAGAGCGCCACGAGTCGAGGCGCATAGACAACCAGCTGCGCGGGCGCGCCGGCAGGCAGGGCGACCCGGGCGAGTCGCGTTTTTATATCGCCATGACCGACGATATCATGCGCCTGTTCGGCTCCGAGCGCATACTGGGCGCAATGGACTCCCTCGGCTTCGACGACGATACGCCCATAGACCAGAAGATACTGTCAAACGCCATTGAATCCGCGCAAAAGAAGGTGGAGAGCCGCAACTTCCAAGCCCGCAAAAATGTCTTGGAGTACGACGATGTCATGAACACGCAGCGCAAACTGATCTACGAGCAGCGCAGGCGGGTCCTCGACGGCGACGATCTCAAGGCGAGCGTCCTGTCGATGATCTCCGATGTCGTCGCGTCCGCAGTGAGTTCAGTGGACATGGGCGGCATAACGGGCTCCGCCGCGCTCGACGAACTGATAGCGCCGTTCGAGAAGCTCTTCCTTCAAAAAGGCGATATAACAATGGACATGTTTCCCGATGGCGTCAGCGCGGATTTGCTGTCGGAAATCCTCATGGAGCGCGCGCGCTCGGTTTATGAGCAGCGGGAAAAGGCGTTCGGCACGGCGCCCGACGCCGCCTCCACGCCTATAATGCGCGAACTCGAGCGCGTCATACTGCTCAGGGTGGTAGACGAGTACTGGATGGAGCACATAGACGCAATGGAGGAACTGCGCGACGGCGTGCGGCTGCGCGCTTACAGCCAGACAAACCCCGTGGACGAGTACAAACGCGAGGGCTTCGAGATGTTCGAGGCGATGATAAACGGTATAAAGGACGAGGTGGTGCGGCGCGTGTTCACGGTGGCGGTCAGGCGCGAGCAGCCCATAGAGCGCCGCGGCGTCACGCGGAACATCAACGCGTCCGCCGCAAACGCGGGCGGGGGTCCCGTCAAGCGCAAGCCCGTTAAGTCAGGAGCCAAAATAGGGCCCAACGACCCGTGCCCGTGCGGAAAGCTGCGCCCCAACGGGCTGCCGATGAAATACAAGAACTGCTGCGGGCGGGCGGCCGGCTGAGTGGATTTGGGCTGCGGCTTCACCGAGAACCGCTCCGGCGGCCTTGTTTACATGACGGCGCCCAACATCGTAGCGCCCCACGCGTTCACTACGCGGCTTGGCGGCGTGAGTTGCGGCATCTACGCCTCGCTGAACCTCGGAGCCGCCTCGGGTGACTCGCGCGGGAACGTGGAAGCCAATTACGTCGCCATATGCGGCGCGCTCGGCATTTGCGCCGACAACTTAGTGCGTGCTAATCAAGTGCACGGCTCTACGGTCCTCGCCGTGACGCGAGCCGGCTGGACAGCGCCGACCGACAGGGCGCCCCACGACGCGGACGGGCTGGTAACAGCCGAGCGCGGGACGGCTCTGGCTGTTCTCGTCGCCGACTGCGCGCCCATACTTCTCCACGACCCCGTGCGCGGCGCCGTCGGCGCAGTGCACGCGGGCTGGCGCTCCACGGCGGCGGACATAGCCGGCGCCGCCGCGGCAAAAATGGCGCTCGAGTTTGGCTGCGCGCCCGCGAATATCCTCGCGGCGATCGGCCCATGCATCTCGCAGTGCTGCTTTGAGACCGGGTCCGATGTCGCCGAGGCGATGTTCGCGCTGTTTTCGGCGCCCCACGAACGCGAACGCGTCGCCCGTCGGCAAGGCGGCAAGTACTTCGTGGACTTGAAAGCCGCAAACACGCTGCTGCTCGAGCGCGCCGGGCTTCGCGCCGAAAACATATCCGTATCGGACGAGTGCACCCGCTGCGGAGGCGACAAGTACTGGTCCCACCGCGCAACACAGGGGCACCGCGGCAGCCAGGCGGCCATAATCGCGGTGCCGTGACAGTGTAGGCACAGCCAATCAAAAGGCCATTGCCAAGGCGGCGATAATATGTTATCATTGGCACGTAGCAACGTCGTTTGCGCGCAAACGGCGCGTGAATATTACATAAAATAGGAGTGTCGGTATGGAAACAAAGGAATTGACGGGCAAGTTCTACGATATTCAGGGGTTTTCGGTACATGACGGCCCAGGCATCCGGCTCACGTGCTTCATGAAAGGGTGTCCACTGCGCTGCCTGTGGTGCCACAGCCCGGAGTCGCAGGAGTTCCCAACAGAACTCAACTGGATGGAGATCAAGTGCGTGGGCGTGGACAAGTGCGGCAACTGCCTGCACGTGTGCCCGCACGGCGCCGTCTCGCTCGGCGGAGTAAAAAAATCGCTCACGGACGACAGCGAGATACAGCTCGTCACCGTGGACCGCGACAAGTGCGACAACTGCGGCAAGTGCGCGCAGGCGTGCACGGCCAAAGCGCTGTACATGTGCGGCACGGACTATACCGTGGAGGAGCTCATGGTCCGCATACGGCGCGACGTGCCGTTTTACAACCGCTCCGGCGGCGGCGTCACCATATCCGGCGGCGAGTGCCTGTGCCAGCCGGAGTACTTGCTGGCGCTGCTCAGAGCTTGCAAGGAGGAGAATATCCACACAGCCGTTGACACCACGGGCTTCGCGAAGTGGGAGGTGATAGAGGCCATCATCCCGTACACGGACATATTCCTCTACGACCTAAAGCACATGGACAGCCAGATGCACAAGCGTGGCACGGGCATACCCAACGAGCTCATACTCGAAAACGCGCAAAAGATAGCGGCAGCGGGCGGTGCGTTCATGATACGCATACCCGTAATGCCGCTGTACAACGACTCGGAGGAGGACTTCGACAAATTCGGCGCCTTTATCAAAGGCCTCGGGGACAGCGTGGAGATCGTGCAGCTGCTGCCGTACCACAACCTCGGTGTGGTCAAGTGGGAACGCCTCCAGCGAAAGGCGCCCGTCCTGGAGGCGACGCCGCCCACGGACGAGTTCATGCAAGCGCGCAAGCGGCAGCTCGAGGGCATGGGCCTGAACGTGATGATCCACTGACGAATTTAGGGAGGATACAACAAAATGTTAGATTATACAAATATACCGCCGTCAAGGCAGCCTGAGGGCACGTTCCCGTTCATGCTCCAGCAGCCGCCGCGCCCGCTCTATCCGGGCAACCGCCCCATAACTGCGCGGGAGAACCTTATGCGCGTATTCAAGGGCGAAAAGCCGTGCTGGATACCCATATGGCTCGTTGACAACCAGTACGCGTGGCCTGACATCTATGCCGAGCACGCCCCGTGGGAGGGCACCGGCTACGATTGGTGGGGGCAGCACTGGACATATGAGCCCGGCATAGCGGGCCAGATGCCCACGCCCGGTTACCGCGTGATCACCGACATAACAAAGTGGCGCGACCAGGTAAAAGTGCCCACGCTCGACGGAATGCCGTGGGACGAGGACGCCGCCATACAGACGGCGCGCTACGACCCCGACAGGGCGCACGTGTTCCACTGCACGGAGGGCATTTTCGAGCGCCTGCACGAGATGATGCCCATGGACGAGACCATGGTGGCCATGTACGAGGAACCCGACGAGGTAAAGGCGTTTTTCGACATGATGCGTCAGTACAAGATAGACCTGCTCAAAATCGTGTTCGAGAAGTACGCGCCCATCGACTACATCATATACGGCGACGACTGGGGTCACCAGCGCTCCGGGTTCTTCTCCAACAGCATGTTCCGCGAGTTCATCATGCCCTATACTAAACCCGTCTGGGACTTCGTCCACGAGTCGGGGCGGTTCGTGGAGCTCCACTCGTGCGGGCTGACGCAGCAGTACATCAAGGAGATCGTGGAGATGGGCGCGGACGCGTGGACGCCGCAGGCTATAAACGACTTCGACATGCTCACGCGCGATTACGGCGAGAAGATAGCGATAACTGTGCCCATCGACGGCATCGCGGAGACTAAATCGGCCAAAGAGGCCAGGGAACTCGTGCGCAAGTGGGTGGACAAATACGCCCCGCGCGGCAAGCTCGTCGCGGGCACGATGATGAACTTCGACCCGGAGATATCCAAAGCGGCCCACGAGGAACTGTACAACTACTCAAGCGAGTTCTACGCGAAGGGATAAAGAGCCGAAATGCGCGACAGCATTTACATAAAAGGCGCCAGGGAGAACAATCTCAAGAACATAGACATAGAGATACCGCGCGGAAAACTCGTCGTGCTGACCGGCATATCTGGCAGCGGCAAGTCCTCGCTCGCTTTTGACACGATTTTTGCCGAGGGACAGCGGCGCTATATAGAGTCGCTGTCCTCTTACGCGCGCCAGTTCCTGGGTCAAATGGAGAAGCCGGACGTGGACTATATAGACGGCCTGTCTCCCGCCATATCAATAGACCAGAAAACCACGAGCCACAACCCGCGCTCAACCGTGGGCACGGTAACGGAGATATACGACTACCTGCGCCTGCTCTGGGCGCGCATCGGCATCCCGCATTGCCCCGTGTGCGGCAAGGAGATACGCCAGCAGAGCGTGGATCAGATAATAGACCAGGTCATGGAGCTGCCCGAGGCGACGCGGATCCAAGTGCTCGCTCCCGTCGTGCGCGCCCGCAAGGGCGAGAGCCTCAGGGTATTTGAGGACGCGCGCAGGAGCGGATATGTGCGCGCGCGCGCGGACGGAAGCATATACGACCTCTCCGAGGAAATAAAGCTCGACAAGAATAAAAAACACAACATAGAAATAGTCGTGGACAGGCTTGTAATACGCGAGGACATCGCCCATCGGCTGGCGGATTCCGTCGAGACCGCCGTGGGGCTCTCCGGTGGGCTCGTCATAATCGAGGTTACGGACGAGGGGCGCGATGTCATGTTCTCGCAGAACTACGCGTGCGAGGAATGCGGGGTCTCCATTGAGGAACTCACCCCGCGCCTGTTCTCGTTCAACAACCCGTACGGAGCCTGCCCCGACTGCACGGGTCTTGGCACCCAGCTGCGCGTGGACCCGGACATCATTGTGCCAAACCACTCGCTGTCGATCTTGGACGGAGCCATAACGGCGTCCGGCTGGGGCAGCGTCAAGGGCGACTCCATTTCCAGGATGTACTTCGAGGCGCTCGCGAAAAAATACAAGTTCAAGCTAACCACCCCTGTCAACAAGCTCCCCGAGGGTGTGCTGGACATAATACTCTATGGCACAAAAGGCGAAAAACTCTCGCTCAACTACGACATGCAGCGCGGGACAGGCTCGTTTTCCCAGCCGTTCGAGGGAATAGTCAACAATCTTGAGCGACGGTACAAGGAGACGCAGAGCGTAGCCATGCGCTGGGAACTCGAACAGTACATGGCGGAGCACCCGTGCCCATCCTGCGGCGGCAGGCGCCTAAAAAAAGAGGTGTTGGCCGTCACCGTAGGCGGTATAAACATAGTGGATTTCACGGACAAGCCGATAACCGAGGCGCTTGAATTCCTGGACGGCCTGGAACTGTCCGGGCAAAGCCTGCTCATAGCCGGCCGCATCCTCAAAGAGATACGCGAGCGCTTGGGATTCCTGCGCAATGTCGGGCTCGATTACCTCACGCTCGGCAGACGCGCCGGAAGCCTGTCGGGAGGCGAGTCCCAGAGGATACGCCTCGCCACGCAGATCGGCTCGTCGCTGATGGGCGTCTTGTACATATTGGACGAGCCGTCCATCGGCTTGCACCAGCGAGACAACGCCAAGCTGCTCACAACGCTCAAGCACCTGCGCGACCTCGGAAACACTCTCCTCGTCGTAGAGCACGACGAGGAGACGATGAACGCCTCGGACTTTATCGTCGACGTGGGCCCGGGCGCCGGGGTGCACGGCGGGGAGATCGTGTGCGCCGGCACCGCCGACGAGGTCAAGGCGTGCGAGAGTTCAGTAACGGGGCAGTATTTAAGCGGACGCAGGAAAATCCCCGTCCCTGCCGTCAGGCGCACCGGAACGGGCAAAGTCCTCGCTATACGCGGCGCGGCCGAGAACAACCTCAAAAACCTGGACGTGAACATCCCGCTCGGCGTGATGACGTGCGTCACCGGCGTATCCGGGAGCGGCAAATCGTCGCTTGTAAACGAGATTATCTACAAAGCCCTGGCGGCGGAACTCAACCACGCGAAGCTGCGCGCCGGCCGCCACGCCGGCATAGACGGAACGGACGCCCTCGACAAGGTCATAAACATCGACCAGTCGCCTATAGGGCGCACGCCGCGCTCAAACCCCGCCACATACACGGGAGTATTCGGCGACATACGCGAACTGTTCGCCTCCACGGCCGACGCGAGGGCGCGCGGCTACACGGCGGGCAGATTCTCGTTCAACGTGCGCGGCGGGCGCTGCGAGGCGTGTTCGGGAGACGGGCTAATAAAAATTGAGATGCATTTTTTGCCGGATATATATGTCCCATGCGAAGTATGCAAGGGCAAGAGGTATAACCGTGAGACGCTTGAGGTGCGCTACAAGGGCAAAAATATCTACGAGGTGCTGGATATGACAGCCTACGAGGCCGCCGAGTTCTTCGAGCATCTCCCCCGCATCAGCGCCAAGTTGCTCACGCTGCTCGACGTGGGCCTTGGATATATCAAGCTCGGCCAGCCGTCCACAACTCTGTCCGGGGGCGAGGCACAGCGCGTGAAGCTGGCTACAGAGCTCTCAAAGCGCTCTACCGGGAATACGCTCTACGTGCTCGACGAGCCCACAACAGGCCTGCACACCGCAGATGTCCAAAAGCTCATTGAAGTGCTCGACCGCCTCACCGACGCGGGCAACACCGTAGTGGTAATAGAGCACAATCTGGATGTGATAAAGATATCGGATCATATAATAGATCTCGGACCCGAGGGCGGCGGAGGCGGAGGCGAGATAGTGGCGTCGGGCACCCCGGAGCAGGTGTCCGAGTGCGCCGCCAGCTTCACAGGCCAATTTTTAAAGCGGGCGCTCGCGCGCGACAGGTGACTCCCTCGCGTCGCGCTGCGCGCCGAAGGCGCCAATCAGGGCGCGCAGGCGGTCGGCGTCGCCGCGAGTAAGCGCCCCTAACGCCATGAGCAATACGGCATACGCCGCCGCGCTGAGCGCAATGTGCGCCGCTATGACGCCTCCGGGCGCCGCGAGCGGCAATCCGCACAGTCGCAGCAGAAACACGGCTATTTCGGCGTCGCCGAACGCGCAAAACGCGGATTTCAGCGCGTGAACCGCTCCCAAGGCCACGCGCGCGACTTTCGCGAGCCTATGTATGCTCAATGCGAAGTTGAACGCCTCGGTAAAATAAATTATGAATATGTACCCGCCTATGGCATATCGCGGAAGCAGGACGCATACCAGCGCCAAACTCAAAAGCGAGTCGAGCACGTTGTAGCGCATCGAGTGCATCTGCTGCCCCAGGCCCCGCAGCATACCGTCCGTCACGCTGTCCACATACATTATGGGCACGAGCGGAGATAGAGCGCGAATGAGCGCTCCCGCCTCGGCGCTGCCGTAGAGCGCCTGCCCGAGCTCTCCCGAAAACCGAAAGAGCACGGCTGCGGCGCACAGGGAAAACATCAAGGCATAGCGCAGCGTATGGCGCGCCAGCTGCGCTATGCGCCGCGCGTCTCCTTGTACCTGCGCCCGCGTCAGCTCAGGCACGAGCAATTCCGCGAGCGAGTAGAAAATTGCGGACGGAAAAGTTATAACGGGAAATACCATTCCCTGTATCATGCCATAGTCCGCCAGCGCCCCCTCGGAGGAGGAACCGTGTTTGCGCAGCCCGCGCGGCACTAGCAGGTTCTGGACCGTCGTCAGCGCGACGCGCGCGTAAGCGGACAGCGCAAGCGGCACCGCAGTAGCAAATATCGCGTGCGCCGTGCCCGCGCTGCGGTCCGCGCCTTCTACTCCGAGATGCCTTCGGCACTCGCGGAGATACATGCACAGATGAATGAAGAACGATACCATCTCACCCGCGACTCCGCCCGCAACTATTATGGAACATATCGTGCCGAGCTCCGCGCCGCCCCGCGCCGACAGCGCGAATACAACGGACGCAATCCTCACCGCCGTCTCCGCGGCTTGGGCGGCCGTTGGCTTAATCACGTTGCCGGCTGCCGTAAAATATCCCGAGAGCACCGCCGTCAGCGAAAACGCCGGGAGCGAAACCGCCAGTACGCGCAGCGGCGCAACGGTTCGCGCGTCCCCGATCCACCCAGCGCCAATGGTGCCGGCCCCAAACCACAGCGCGGACGCCGCCAAGGTGCCGCAGGCCAGCGCGTACAGCAGGCAGCGGCGCACGGCAAGCCGCGCGCCCGCAGGGCTCCCCCGTCCCAGTTCCATCGCCACAAGGCGCGTGGCCGTAAATCGTATTCCCGAGAGCGCCACGGTCGCCGCCAAGGCGCTTACAGACATCACGAGGCTGTACAGTCCAATTCCCGCCGCCCCTATCTTCTGCGACAGGTACACCTGGAACGCCATCCCAACGGATCTCATCACAAGAGCTGCCGCTGTCAGCAACGCCGTGTTTAGCAACATCATGCGCACGCGATACATCAAAAACCCCCCGGACGCGCGCGCAATATACTATATCACGATATAGTATATTGCGATATAGTATATTGCGCGCGCGTATTATGCATTATGAATTGCGCGCTCCGCTTATCTACCAATACAGTATGCGCCCGCGCCCCAATTCAGAATTCACAATTCACAATCTCCGCCCACAGATCGTATTTTTCGTCTAGCCGGGCGCGGAGGACGGCTTCTTGTTCCTCAAGTTCCATCAGCTTTAAATAGTCGGTGCCGCAGCGCTCTTTTTCCAGCGCCAGTTC
>JAITEC010000020.1 GCA_031282225.1 Oscillospiraceae bacterium
ATATATGATAAACAAAGTTTCTCCAGAGACTTTTCCTACAGCCTGTCCATGGCCTGTACAGCCTATGTATAGGATTAAAAATTTTCACCAGATACATTTACAACAGCCGGGCCCAGGCCGGTACAGCCGATATATCCCAGATCATCATCGCCGCTGTCCGTGCCATATTTGAAACTTTGTTCCACAGCTCGCCGAGTTTGGCTGCAGGGCCGCTGATAGGCGATTCGTCAAGTGCGGACACGCTTTTCAACTTGCGCAACGGAAGCGGCAGTCCCACCGGCTGCGGTGTATGGGACATACAGTGGGAAATTGGAAAAGGCAAATGCGACGCCCTGCAAAATCTCGGGTACGACGTCGGCCCCGGCGCCACGTCCATAGACAACATGGACTATGTCATGGGTAAAAAGCAAAAGGCGAACGGCGGAACGGATGTTGTCATCGCTTTCCAAGGTACCGACGGTTGGAGTGATGACGAAGATATTTTCGACTTGCTTGGTCTCGCTGACAAGGCCGCCAATTATAATCCTTTAGGCTTACTCACTGACGGACAGCACAAAGGTTATTACGAGATGGCGAAAAAACTGTGGAGCACCTCAGAAATAGAAGATATGATCACCCGCGCCAAGAGCGGGGAGGACATCACATTCAACCTCTCCGGACACAGTATGGGCGGCGCTATAGCGCAGTGCCTTGCCATACATCTTATGCAGGAAGGTGTTCCGCCTGAGAACATAAAAGGTGTTACATTCGCATGTGCGCTCACAGTTACCGATGATATAAACAAATTGAAAATTACCGGCAGCGACGAGACTATCGGTGATGTACTCAAACGCCTTGATTGGACAAACTATGTTCTGAACACCGATGCGGTGCCAAACGGGGTTGTAAAGGGCTCTATAAAAAATATCGGCGGTACGCGCATAGGAAAAGACAATGTTATCATTGATCCAATTCCAGACTCTAACAAGCAGAATGATTTTTGGAGCGGAATTTCAAAAACAGACAACGGAAAACACGATATGTCCACGTACGGCAAACTGCTGGGAAAGCCAATGGTGACGATGTACAACGACGTCAACAGCGGCGGGGATCAGTTCTATTTCCAAGAGGGAGATTTCAGCGCGTTTGCCGTGCAGGACAAATTCTCGAGCATAGAAATTCCGGAAGGGTACCGCGTGACGCTGTACGAGCACAACAATTACGGCGGCAAAACCCTTGTCTTGAACGGTCCGGGCACATATAACCTCACCGACCACGTTTTAGACGCAAAAGGCGGTTGGTTTGGCACCGGCAACGATTGGAACGACGACGCCAGCAGCATGAAAGTGGAGAAAATATAGCTCGGCGCCAAATGACGCGCCATTAATTATACATACAGGGGGAATTCATCAATGTTTTGCTCAAAATGCGGTACGCAATTGGCTGCGGGCACGGGGTACTGCTCCAAGTGCGGCGCACCCGCCACGGCTGTCCCGGCGACCGTCTCGGCCGGCGCCGGACACCCGCAGGCCACGCAGCCACCGCGGGCTCCGGCAGTGACGGAACGCGATCCCGGGAGGGCGGATGCCGCGCCCGGCTTCTTCGATCTCGGCGAATATGTCATAGACGAGAAAATATCCGCGTTTAAATTCACGAACGCGTACAAGGTCTTCAACGCGGGCGGCGTCCAGATAGGCGCGGTGGAACAGCAAAAAGTATCTGGCGGCGCGAAAGCGGCGCGGCTGCTCCTCGGGAACAACGTAAAAGCCATGCAGGCGTTCAGGCTCGACATCACGGACATGGGCGGCGCCGTAATGGCGGGCGTGGAACGCGCCGGCATCTCTTCCGGCATGAAAGGCATCAGGGGAATAGGCATATATGGCGGTTCCGGGCAGCCAATAGGCTCAATAAAGGTCCTGTTCAGCATGTTGAAGCCAAAAATGGATATCCTCGACCCGGGCGGCGCGACGATAGGCAGGATACAGGGCGACTGGATAGGTTGGAACTTCACGATAACCGACGCGAACGGCGTAGAGGTAGGCGCTGTCAACAAAAAATGGGCGGGCGCCATGAAAGAGATATTTACTACAGCCGACAAGTACCATGTCTCTATATCGCCCCGCGCGTCCGGCGTCCACCGCGTGGCCATAGTGGCCGCCGCGATAACAATAGACATGGTGCTAAAGGAAACAAAGTAGCGCGCATCGTCACGATCTGTTTTTGAGGTGTTGCTTATGTACAACAATATCGGAGCAAAAATCAAAGGTTTGGCCAGGACCCTCTGCTTCAAATGCGGCTTGATATTTGAATATGTGTAAAATGGCGTGTCAAATGTTGTTCGTTACATAAATCGTGCATTTCATTACATAACCCTTGACGCTGCGGCGACGGTTTAGTAAAGTAGTCTTGCGCCATACAGGCGCAGATTGCCGATAAGACACAATAATCTAAATCATGGAGGTAAAAAGACATGGCGGGCACAGAAGTAACCACCGGGAGACTGACACAGGCGGCAAGCAGGCTGGGGGACTTCATCTCCCAGTACAACGCGGCGGTAGACAAGTTCTACAACTGCGGGGCGGAGATAGACACGATGTGGGACGGCGAGGCAAGCCAGAAGTTCATGGCCACGCTGACGAACGACCGAGAGCGCTTCAACGCGCTGACAAAGATCCTCCAGCGCTACGTTGAAGTGCTAAACCAAGACGCGAGCACATACGCCAAGGCCGAATCCGACGTGCTGAACACGTTGAACACGAACAAGATCCGCTGACAGGGCGCGGGAACAAGAAAGGGGTAAAACAATGGACATAACACTGCGAGTAAAGCCGGAAGTACTCAGCGCAAAAGCTGACGAGATGGACAACCAAAAAGGGCAGGTCATCCAGATAATGGAGCAGGCGAAGCAGGAGATAAACTCGCTGACGGGCACGTGGAAGAGCGATGCGGCGGACGAGTTCCAAAACCGCTTCAAGCAGGTGTACGACGACATAGACAATATGCTAGCCGTGGCGTCGGAGCACATAAGCGACATAAAGGAAGCGGCACAGATATACACAACAGCGGAGCAGGCTGCGAAGACCGCCGCCGAAGGGCTGCCGACAGACGGCGTCACGCGCTGACGCTCGGGTTGCGCGGGCATCCGGCAGGGGCGTTGCATACGACGCCCCTGCCGACAGGCGCCAGCGAAATCCTGTGGATTTTAGGATTTGGACGGCAGAATAGGAGGCACGCAAATTGGCACAGTACAATGCGACGTTTGACACGGCCCCCCGCGCGGAGTTCCGGCGGATCGGGGCAGCGCTGGACGAATGCAGGATAAAGCTCCTCAGCGCGGCAAACGCCCTGGACGACGTAGACGGCGGCTTACTGGGCTGTATAGACGAGGCGACAGGCGACCGCCTGCTCAACCTCAGGGGCGAGACATCCATGGCTCCCATGGCAAACGCCGTTAGGGGCATAGCGTCCACGCTGCCCGGCGTCGCCGACAGGCTGCGCGGGGAGGGAAACGTGTACGAAGCGGCGGTACAGCGCTACAAACAGGCCGAGACAGGCACTTGCACGGGATTCACGTCGGTAGTGCTGCAAATATTAAGCGCAATCGTGAACGCGATAAACGCCATTGCCGAGCATCCGACGCAACCGGGACAGACAGGGCAGCCAGAGCAGCCAGGACAAGTCGCGCAGCCACCATCAGTAGCGTCGGGAAGCGTGCCATCGCCAGACGCGGCATTCTTAAAGCAACTCGACGATTTTAAGACTTGGGTGCTCGACAAAAACAATTGGACTGACAAAGCCGGCGGTGCCGCCGGCGGAATTGACGTGGACAACGCTTTTGGCGAACAGTGCGCGGATATATCAAAAAAATGGTATATGACAATGTATGGCGTGAGCAGCGTCGGATTGAGCGCATATGACGATGCCGGCAAAACACCCATGGTTAATTTCAAGGCAAAGAACACAATGGCCGACGTATCCGGCGGTCCTTACGCAGCAGGCGATATAGGATTCAAAATCGGAAAATCGGGTCACACTTTTGTGATAATGTCCAATCCTGACGCAAACGGGATGGTGCAAATACTGGAACAAAATCCTTCCAGCCCAAGGCTTAGCACCATGCATATTTCTGAAATCACTAACGGATACCGGAAAAAATAAAATGGCGAAAAAAGTGCGAGTATATTGAGCGGAGGTAACGGAGCATGAACTACACAGATGTAGACGCGGATCGTGTGTTGAGCGTCAAGGCGCAGATCGCGCGGGACATCGACGGCGCGAAAAACGTGTACAGCGTCCTCAAGGGGCAGGTGATCGGCGCGCTGGCGCCGAGTTGGCAAGGGCAGGCGTTCGACACGTTTTCGCAGCAGTTCTCGGCATTTTTGGCGGCGTTCGACGCGTTCTTGAAGGACTGCGACACGCTCAACGCGGAGCTTCAAAAGGCGGGCACAAATTACAACAGAGCCGACGGGGACGTAAGGTCGCTTATTGCGGCGTTGCCGCGCTGAGGGGGGAATGACAGATGAGTGCCAACGTACACTTTAAGGAAGACCCGCAAAAAATCGCGGCTGTGGCATCGCTGATCCAAACGCAGCGGAACGGCTTTTCGAGCGCCCTGTCCGCAATAAACACGAAAGCTACGGGCCTTAGGTCATACTGGAAGAGCGACAGCGCGGAGGAGTACAGCAAAAAACAGACAGACCTCAACGGGCGCGGCCAAGAACTCGTAAAAATTCTCGACGACTTCGTCAAAAAACTTCAGCAGACCAGCGGCATTTATACGAGCGGGGAGCAGACCGCCAAAACGGCGGCCCAGAGCCTGCCTACAGACGGCGTATTCCGCTAATGGGGGGACATTACCGTGATTTGGAATTTTAATTATGACAAAGCCATACGGCAGGCCGAACAGATAGACAGCGTGGCGGGCGACATGACCGCCCTCGCCAACAACACGATGGGAGGCGCCATCAGCGCGGTCAACGCCTCGTGGGACGGCACCTCGTCCGACCTCTTCTTGCGGCACTGCGAAGATACAAGGGGTCAGATACTGGAAAAAGCGCGGCAGTTGACGCAAGCGGCCGTGAAGATACGCAATGTGGCCAGAATATTGCACGAGGCGGAAATGAACGCGCGCCGCCAGATGGAGGAACTCTCCCGCCGCGCGACCGGCGGCTGACGTTGAAAACGGGGTCATACGGCGCATCTTTTCCAAAGGAGACGGCACCATGGAAAACAGCAGCACTGTTCCGGCCGGGGGCGATAGCGATGCCCGTCTCGCCGCACGTATTGGCAAGCTCCAAGCGGTATATCGGGCACTTGGTATTGTATCGCTCATATCCCTGGCGGTTTTTGTCTTGTCTCTCGTTTCAGCATTCGTATTTCAAATAGAGACAAATTCAAGGCAGGCAATTCTTGTCGCGATAATTGCTATTGCGTCAATCGCAATAACTATCGCGGCTGCGGTGGCGGGCCGCTCCGTCTCCGTGAAAATAAAAAAGCTCACAAGCGGTGACTTCATCAGGGGCATTTTGCGCGAGACGTTCCAAGACTGCCAATATCATTATAATGTCGGCGTCGCCGGGTGGCGCGTGGAGGAGTCTCGGCTCGTTGCCGACTGGAACGAGATAAGTGGAGGCGACCATGTGGAAGGCATATACAAGGGTCATGCCGTCGAGTTCTCCGACATAAATCTGAAGTACGCATACGATACGACCAACTCCGACGGCAGCCACACCACAAGGAGCGACACCGTCTTCAAAGGGCAATGGATAGTGTGCGAATTGGGGCGAGAGCTTGCCCAGGGAGTATACGTCTGGGAAAACGAGCCCTCGTCCCTGAGCGAAGTGCCGCCCGGATGGCTGGCGAGCAACGGATACATAGAAACCGACAATCCCGCGTTCAACAACCGCTTCACGGTAGAATCGTCCGATCCCACCGCGCCGTCCCGTGTCTTGGCTCCCCACTTCATGGACTACCTACTGCGAACCGCCGTCGTGCAAGCGCGCCGGTACATATATTTTCAAGGCAAACACGTGCAATTTGCCTTGGACAACGGACTGGACATGTTCGAAGTCAATGGCAATGTGCGCTCGCCGGACGACATAGACGCTCTGCGAGCCAACGTGAGGGACGAGATAAAAAATATCACCGAAATACTCGACCAGATCATGCTCAACGAATACCTGTTCCCCGCTGCAATGCCACACAATCCAGAGGAGATACAACACATATGAGACGCGCCGTAACGCTTATAGCCGCCCTCGCGCTCCTCGCCGCCACGCTCGCCTCTTGCGCGAAGCCGATCTCGAAGATGGACGCAGCGCAGCTGCTCGACCTCGGCGATAAATACCTTCTCGACATGGACCACGAACAGGCCGCCGTCTGTTTTGACAGGTTGATTGAGATAGAACCGCGTAACCAAAGGGGGTATACGGGGCTAGCGGAGGCGTATATAGCGCTCGACGAACCGGACGATGCCGTAGACGCGCTGCGCGACGGGTTCGAGGAGATTCCAGACAACAGGCGGTTTCTCCGCCGACTGGTCGATATCTATACGGAGATAATCGACGGATCCCCGTCCGTCCGCGACGCGTATATCGGCCTGGCCGACGTGTATGTAGCGCTGGGCGACATCGATGTTGCGGTCGGCATACTCTTGCAGGGCTATGACGCCACGGAAAACAGTAGGATAGCCGACAAACTCCGCGAGCTCTCGCCCGGGTGGACGCCGCCGGCATCATCCGCGCCGCCTGCAGCGTCCGCGCCGCCCGATGCGCCGTCGGAAACGCCAACGGCATCGTCTCCCGAAACCACGGCGACACCTGATACCCCTGATGCCCCTGATACGCCTGATACCCCTGATACGCCTGATACGCCTGAATCTACATCGCCGGCCGCGCCGGCACCGACCTCCACGTCGGCGCCCCCAACTGTGCAAGCCCCGCCTACCGCGCCCCCGGCGGTTTCCGTGCCGGCCTCGCCGCCGGTCCCGCCGGCCGCATTGTCAAAGCCGGACAATGGCACATATGCATCGGACGACGGCCTGCAGACGTGGACGTTCACGGGGACAGACGAAATCGCGCTCTCGTTTCTCGGCCTCGTATCGATGGACGGCACATACGAGATAAGCGGGAACCGGCTCGTCATAACGACTGTAGGATCGCTCGCCTCGACATCTGGCTACACAATAACCGAAATCACGGCGACATCGTTCATCATCGACGGCACTAAGTTCATAAAGAAATAGCCCGTCACTTGAACAGATCGGCAAGGCGCGTGAAAAATGTCTCATCCGCAGGCGGCTCGGCAGGGGTCGGAGTTGGGGCGGGCACGGCTATCTTCTCCGTCCTGATTACGAATTGGACCGATGTCACGCCTGTGTTCTTCGGGGAAGTGAACGACACGGGCGGCGAGTCCGCCGCGCCGTATCCATCCATCAGTTTACCGATCTGGCTGTCTATCTTGCCAGGGATATTGTCAGTCTCTTCTTTCAGCGCGTCAAGACCCGCGATTAGGGCTGGCATGCCCTCCCCGGCGAGAGTTTCGGCGCCGCCGGCGAGCTCGCGGGCGCCGGCGGACAGCGCGCCCGATGCGCGCGCGAGTTCGGCGACGCCGCCGGTGTACGACACGAGCCCGCTGTGGAAACCTCCGTACCGCTCGCTTAGTTCTGAAACGGCGGTTGCGAGCTGCGACAACTGTTCCGTCAGGCCGCTTAAATCGCCGCCTGCGGCTCCGCTCGCCTGTGCAAGGACAATGCGCAGCGCGCCTGAGAGCGAACTCATGCTGTCCGCCGCCTTTACGAGAGCCGGCGACACGGCATTGAGCGCCGGCATCGCCTCGGCGTATGCCGACCGAACTGCCTCCGCCGCGCGATAGCCCGCCGCCAGGGCATCTATGGCATCGGAATGGCTTGGCGCGGCGGCGTAAAGCGCGGCTATCTGCTCTTGCGTCACGGTGCCGTTCGGTATGGCCGATATAGCGGACTCCAGCGCGGCGCTGCCCGCCGCGAAGCCATTGTCCAATTCGGTTAGCGACGAATTGACCGTGTCGAGCGAGCCCGCCATATTTTCGAGTATGCGTAGCATCTGCCCGACTTGGCTCAAATCCGGCATGTCGGCGGACGACAGCCCTCCGGCAATCGCGCCGAGCGCGCCCATGATCTGCGCCGAGCCATCTACAA
>JAITEC010000072.1 GCA_031282225.1 Oscillospiraceae bacterium
GTACTGGCAAGCTGCGCCTCGGCGAGCGCCCGGCACAGTTGCGGTTCAAGCAGGCGGCCTCGGCAGTCGGGCAGTGCGAGCTCATGCACATTTACGACAAGCTCTTCGGCGAATACGGAGCCACAGTCGGGCAGATACTCTTTACAAAAGAAGACGTGGACAGGCCGACCGTCAGACAAAACCTGCTTGGAACTTTTGAGGCGCTCCTGGAGCTCGGCGTAATCCCGGTAGTCAACGAAAACGACTCCGTGGGCATAGAGGAGATAGAGTCGGAGCAAAAGGTGTTCGGCGACAACGACACACTCTCGGCCGTCGTCGCCACGCTTGTGGCCGCCGATCTGCTAGTTATACTCACGGACTTCGACGGTCTGTACGACAGTGATCCGCGCGTGAACCCCGATGCGTGCCGCATACCGATAGTCACAGAGATAGACGAGCGCATAGTGTCCCTAGCGGGCGGCATAGGCAGCAAGTTCGGCACCGGCGGCATGGCTACGAAAGTGTCCGCGGCGCGCATAGCTCTCGCGTATGGCATCGACGTAATAACGACAAGCGGTTCAACGCCCGGTAACCTGTACGCCGCCGTGCACGGCTTGGACGTGGGGACGCTGTTTACGCGATCCCCTCGCAACTCTCAACCGGCAAGGATAACATGATGCCGTGCGCGTCCGTGTTCGCGCCGCAGGCATGGCTTATTGCCTGCATGAGTTCCTTCTTGTGCGCGCGCGTAGTTATAATGGCCACAAGTTCTTTTTCTTCTTGGAGCGAAATGCCCAAGAATTTTTTTGTATCCTCCGCCCCTGACCTGCGCGCGTGCACAATAGTTCCGCCGCGCGCCCCGGCGGTACGCGCGGCGGCCATGAGGTTATCGCTGAATCCCTGGTCTATTATCGCCACCACGAGTTCGTATCGGGCAGTTTCGGCCGCTGTCGTCTCCTGTTCTTTTTCCATCCAGGCGTCCACCCTTTCCTTGAATTTTGCCAGTTCTCCACCGAGCGTATTTGAGACTAATGCGCTCAAGCCCGAGACCGACAGATAAAACGCTATTCCGTTTCCCGGCTGCATGAATTCCAGGCGTTCCACCACGGACGTCATGATGTGCCGCACTTTTGCGGCGGGCGCCATGCACAGGCAGATAGTCTTTTCCGAACCGCTGAGCCCGAACGCCTTTAATATTTCGGAACTGGCCGTGCCAACCGCGTTGATCATGTAGTGAAAATGCGCGTGTTTCTCTCGCAGAATATGCTCCAGCCGGCGGCTCTCGCCACGATCAGTTATTATGACCAATAGTTTTGGCGAGATATGCGACGGCGCGTTATCTGTCGGAGTCATAGCGCTCCCCTTCCTCCTCGTCGAATTCAATAATATCCGCATCGGAAGCCTCTCCCGGCGGCAGAGGCCGTGCGTGCCTCATCGCGTTCCTATATGTGAGCCCCATAATCTGCAGTGCGAGAAGCGGCGCCAAGGCGACCATGGCCACGAGTCCGAATGCATCGGTCATTATTCTGTCGGGTTCCACGCACGCGCCGATAGTAAACGGCAGCAGGAACGTCGATGTCATAGGTCCCGATACTACGCCCCCGGAGTCGAATGCTATGCCGGTGAATATACCGGGCACGAAAAACGTGAGAGCGAGTGCCGCAGCGTAACCGGGCACCAAAAACCAATATATGGAAATTCCTGTCATAACGCGCGTCATTGCCACCGCGAGCGCGGACGCCATGCCTATCGACAGGTACCGCTGGACGACGGCGCCGGGTATCGCGCCGGACGAGACCTCCTCGACTTGCTTGCGCAGGACATGGACAGCGGGCTCGGCCGCCACGATAAAGTAGCCTATGACCGCGCCCAGCGGTATGAGCAGCCAACCCGCCGGCGATGCCGCTATGTCCGAACCCACAAGCTGACCCACGGGTATAAATCCAACGCTCACGCCTGTCATGAAGAGTATGAGCCCGGCGAACGTATATATAAACCCTACGACAAGGCGCGCCAAGTGGCGCGAGCGGTACCTGCGCGTCAGGAGTTGAAACGCGGCGAGCACCGCGAGTATCGGCCAGACTGCGGCGAACACTTGTTTGGCGTACTTCGGTAAGTTCCTTATGAACTCGAACGTCACGTCGCGCGACGTGACTATTTCCGGGATTCCCTCGGCGACATAGACGGCGCTGTCCGGATGGTAGCATATGCCGAGTATCAACACGGCCACTATCGGTCCGATGCTGCACAGCGCGACGAGCCCGAAACTGTCCTCGATCGATTCGCGGTCGCCGCGTATAGACGCGAGCCCGAGTCCCATCGCCATTACGAAAGGCACGGTTATAGGCCCCGTAGTGACGCCGCCAGAGTCAAAGGCGACGGCTACGAAGCTGCGCGGCGCAAACGCCGAGAGCACGAACACGATGAAGTAGCAGACCATTAACATCCGCGAGAGCCTGACGCGCAGCAATATTCGTATGATGGCGAGTATGAGGTACACGCCCACACCGGCCGCCACGGTGATTACGAGCACAAAATTTGGTATGCCGGGCACGAGTTCCGCCAATACCTGCAAGTCGGGTTCCGCGATAGTTATTATTACACCCATGACGAAACTCACCGAGATAACGAGCGACAGCTTTTTTGTCTCTGTCATCTTAACGCCTATGTCCTCGCCCATGGTCATGAGCGCCATGTCGGCTCCGAGCGTAAACAGCCCCATCCCAAGCACGAGCAGCACGGCGCCGAACAGAAAGAGCACAAGCGTCCCCACCGGCATCGGCGTCACAAAAACGCTCAGAAGGAACACTATAACGGTTATGGGCAACACGGAGGACAGCGCTTCTTTTATTGTTCCCTCCAGTTTTTTCTTCAACGATTCTCCATTTCTGATCTTGATCTTATTGTATGCTGCCGGCGCGCATTATGACAGATATATTAGACTCGCGGGCAATCAACTGTTGATGGCTCTGCATTCCAGGTAATAACGCTTGTCGCGCGCGTTCCCCACGGAAAAAGTCTTCTTGGGGAAACAGCCGCGCTCGGCAACGGCGTCGAATACGCCCGCCTTATCCATCGCGGGCATGATGAAACCAACGCCGCCGTCTCGCTTTGACAGCGCCCGGACGGCGTCCTCGCCGTGTATATAATCCACCGTGCAGCCTGTCCGCGCGGCATATTCGTCTAAGAACCCTTGAATCCGGCCAAAAAGCTCGCCTACGCTGCGCGCGTCCGTCATGTATTCGCGTTCCCCACGCGCGTGCGTGTGCCTGAAACCTATTTGCCCGCCGGGACATGGCGGCAGCGCCTTTTGAAGCTCGGCTGTCAGCGCGTCCGCAGGCGCCCCGAATACTACTCGGTGTATGGCGTGGAACTCTATAGCGTCGTCGTATACATTGTTAAGCTCCACAAGTGCGTACCGCGCGGGGTGTCCGACACCGACTACGCTTTTTATCTCGTTCCAGTATTCCTTGGCGGCGGCGAGAGAGTGGTTGCCGTCCCCAATGATTATTGAGGGGTATCCCCGCCCGCGCCGCAGACCGGGTATCCCACGGGCGGCCGCGCGCGCTTCGTCTCCGGCGACGCGCCAGCCTCTCACGTGTCCGCCGCCCTCCATTAACTCGAAATCATACAGTGCCTCCAACTCGTCCGTATGCCCGGAAAACGGCTCGATTATACGGCACCCGGGGTCGTCGACAAATGCCATCACGTGCGTAAGTTCAAGTGGTGCCGCCCTGCGCACGTTTAACCGCGCCGGCAATCTGTCGGCTGCCGTCCTCTCGCTCGCGCGGATACTCGCATCCCCCTCGGGCCCGTAGTCGTACGACTCCAAATCGACGGCGCCTATTAGGCCTTTCCTCACCGATCCCCCGGGGAGCGTGCGTTCCAAATACACCATGGAATCTGGTATTTCTCTAAAAAACCCGCCTTGCAGATATTCGCGCATATGTCCGCCGACAATGCCCGGCAAGAGCGACACGTCCGTCTCGCGCAAGTATGCTTCCGGTACTATCATATCGAGCGTTGTTGGGGCCCCTGCCGTAGACTCCCGCACGCGCTCCCAGTAGTCGGGTTCGGAGGAAAATTGGTCGCAAGCTATTACGCTCCATTTCACCATGTCGGCGTTTACTGGCAGCAGGATGTCGGCCGGCTCAAAAATACCGCCGCTCAAGCGCGTTGCCCAAGCGCGCGCCGGAGCGCGCGTATATAATCCGGCGTAGTCCCGCAGCATCCGCCCGCTACGCGCATGCCCAGCCGCGTGAAGCGCTCCATGTGGCCCGCGAATTCATCCGGGCCCATGTCGTATTCACCCGTAATAGCGTTCGGCAGCCCTGCGTTCGGCTTTATTATAAGTGGTAAATCTGAGTGCTTGGCAATTCGCTCTGCGACCGGGTATATGACGTCGGGCCCCAGCGAACAGTTTATGCCTATCGCCGACGCGCCGAGTTCACCGGCCGCCCCCGCAAAACTCTCGGGCGTACACCCGGTATATGTGTGCCCGTCGGCATTGAATGTCATCGTGGCGAACACGGGCAGCGCGGCGTTCTCCCGAGCCGCGCGCAACGCAGTGCGCATCTCACCCAAATCGCTCATGGTCTCAATGGCAATTATGTCCGCGCCCGCATCCGCGCCCGCCCGGACAAGTTCAGCGAACATGCTGTAAGCGCCCTCGTATGTCAAATCTCCGTAGGGCTCCATAAATTCGCCTATCGGCCCCACGTCGAGCGCTACCGCCGCGCGCCCGCCGGTTGCCCGTATAGCCGCTGCCAAAGCCGCGCCTACTACCGCGCCGACCTCCAGCCCGGTACCCTTCAACGCCGCCCTGTTCGCGCCGAACGTATTGGCGCATATAATGTCGCTGCCCGCTTCGAGGTACATGCGATGCACTTCCTCTACGACCGACGGCGCCGATATATTC
>JAITEC010000019.1 GCA_031282225.1 Oscillospiraceae bacterium
GCCGTATTCGGCGCGCTGTTCGCGGGGCTTATCAACAATGTCATGACGCTATTGAGCGTGCCTTCCGACTTCCAGAAGGCGGTTCAAGGCGCAATCATCCTCGCTGCCGTCTGCCTCAGCGCCTTGTCCGGCAGGCGGCGCGCGGCCAAATGACAGAAAGGTTTTTATAAATCATGCAGACACACAAGTTTCCAAAATTGTTCGAACCTATACAACTGGGGGGTACGCTTTTTCGCAATAGGATATTCTCGTCGCCGCAGGATACATACAGGCTCACAGGGGAGAATTTCCTCAACGACGACGCCACAGCGTTTTACGAGGTCAAGGCGCTCGGCGGCTTTGCCTCCGTGTGCCTGGGCGACTTCATGGTAGACTCTCTCGCGGGGCACTCGCACCCGTTCCAGCTGCGCGGCGACGACGTGAAAGGGCGCGTCAGCCTGACAAAGACGCTCGACGCCATAGCGCGCCACGGCGCTGTTTCGGCCGTGGAACTCAATCACGCGGGCGGAAACGGCGGCGTCCTGTACGAGTGCCCGGGTGCGCCGCATGGAGTTAGCGCAATTAAACCAGATAGCGCGCAGGAAGGCTTCATATACGGCGTGAGCGACGGTGAGCGCGCGGGCACGGCCGTGAGGGAAATGCCGGAGGAGTGGATAGAGCGCCTCATATGCTGCTACGCCGAAGCCGCCGCGTTCGCCAGGAAGTGCGGCGCCGGCATGATAACGCTCCACGGAGGCCACGGCTGGCTTCTCGCGCAGTTCATGTCGCGCGCCGCGAACCGCAGGCACGACGACTGGGGGGGGGCGCTGAAAAACCGCATGCGCTTCCCGCTGGCCGTAATAAAGGCGGTGCGCGCCGCCGTAGGCTCCGCAACACCCATTGAGATACGCATATCCGGTGCGGAACACATACCCGGCGGGTACGAAATAGACGAGGGCGTGCGGATAGCCCGTGCGCTCGACGGGCACGTCGACTTAATACACGTGTCCGCCGGCCACCACGAGAACGATGCCGCCTCGATGATAACGCACCCGACGATGTTCCTGCCCGACGGGGTGAACGTCCAATACGCGTCCGCCGTGAAAAAGCACGTGAAGACACCTGTGGCGGCAGTTGGCGCGCTCACCGACCCCGCCCACATGGAGGAGATACTGCTCTCGGGCGATGCCGACATAGTGCAGCTCGGGCGCCAGACGCTCGCCGACCCCGACTTGCCCGTCAAGGCGCGCACGGGGCGCGAGGACGAGATTACAAGGTGCCTGCGCTGCCTGACTTGCTTCTCCGCCAGCACGCGCAGCGGCATATTCTACTGCGCCGTCAATCCCATCATCGGCCGCGAGCGCGACGCGCTATACGCCCCACCCGTTCGCAAACGCAAAAAGGTACTGGTCGCCGGCGGCGGCGTGGCTGGCATGCAAGCGGCGCTTACGGCCTCGCGCATGGGGCACGAGGTCATACTGTGCGAGCGCGGCGCCGCGCTCGGAGGTACGCTGTTATGCGAGGCCAATGTACCATTCAAGAAAAAGCTCGCGCGGTACTTAGAGCGCCAGGCGCTCGCGCTCGCGCGCTCTACCGTGCGCGTGCAACTCAACACCGCCGTTACGCCAAATATAGCGCTGGGCATAGCGCCAGAGGCCATAATAGCGGCGCTGGGCTCGCGCCCCATCGTGCCCCGGATACCCGGGATAGACAAGGCGCTCGTGGCGCAGGACGTCTACGCTGATCCCTCGGCCGCCGGATTTCGCGTGTGCATCATTGGCGGTGGGCTCGTGGGGCTTGAGCTGGGGATATACTTAGCGCAGGCCGGTAAAAACGTCACCGTCATAGAGATGGCGCCCGCAACGCTCGCCTCCGGCGGGGAGATGGCCACGTCCGAGCGCATAAGCCGCCCCGAGGCGCTCGGCGCGGACGCCAACATCGTGCACGGCATAGCGCTTTCGCTGGAGATTGCAAAGCTGGAAAATATGCGAGTGCTCACTGGCACAAAGGCCGTCTCCATCCTGCAGCGCGCCCTGCGCGTACAGGGGCCGGACGGCGAGACATACGAGATAGATACAAACAGCGTCGTGTGCGCCGCCGGCCAGGCGCCACTGCGCGACGAGGCGGCAGCGCTTGGCCTGTGCGCGCCTGAATTCTACCAAGTGGGCGACTGTCTCGCTGCAAAGAACATCCAGTCCGCCACGCAGTCCGCGTACCAGGCGGCTCGCGACCTGGGGAGGTACTAGGCGGGCCTCATCTCTTTTTCAGCCCGTTCATAAATCCGTCCGGCGCGCAAGACTGTATGTCTCCCGCTATAATTTTGTCCTTGTAAACTATAATATCCGCCACAATGCCGTCTTCTGACGACGGATGGTTTTTCACCTTATACGTGTAGCGCGTCGCCTCCAGGCCGCCGTACTGCGTCAGGTCGAACCCCTGGGCTATTTGCAGGGCATTGTACTTTAAGTATACATCTGAAAACGAGGTTGGTATCCTAACTTTTTGTTCGTCAATGGCATCCTCCTCCACGCGCCAGCCGAGCGACTCCAGGTAGCCTACTCTCTGCTTGTTGTTGCGCACAACGGCCGACAGCGCGGCTCCACTGCCCCCCGCACTGCCGACCCTGCCCGCAATTACTATGATTGCGCACAGCACGGCGGCGAGTAGCAGTATGGCTATCACCGCCTTCTTTCGGTTAAATTTCGCTGTATACATAAACATATCTTTAACATCCCTTTCATCTCGGGCTTGCCGCTGTAGCGGGCGGCGGAGCGCCACGGCTCCGGTTCCCTCACAGGAGCATATTCGCTCGCGCGCGATATTATTCAAACGATGTCCACTCTGTATTTCTTCATCCAGTAGTTCAATTGCAGAAAATACGCTATCGTCTGGGGTACCGTCATGAGCTGGCCGTACCACGGCGTGTTCTCGCTGCTGTCCAGCAACCCCTCCAGCGGTTCCCGCCTTGCCACCGTGAGCAGCGGGGAATTTGCGTTGGACAGCACATCCCGCAGTCGCTGCGTCACTATGGCGAGGTAGCGTGGATTGTGCGTCTTGGGATATGGGCTCTTCTTGCGTCCGATTATCTCCTTAGGCAGCAGTCCTGCTACGGCATCCCGCAGCAGGCCCTTCTCCACGCCGTTGCGGTTCTTGTACTCCCAAGGGAGCGTATATAGGTATTCGGCGATCCTGTGGTCGCAAAACGGCACGCGCACCTCCAAGCCGGAGTACATGCTCATGGCGTCCTTGCGCGTCAGGAGCGTCTGCATGAACCACTTGAAATTCAGGTTGACCATCTCCCGCATGCGGCGCTCGTCGGCGCCGCGTGACGGGAGCGCGTGGCTTTGCCGGACCGTTTCATTATATCTGCGCGCGACGAACTCGTCCGCATCGAGCGAGCGCATGAGTTCAGGGCGCAAAAAAGACGCACGCAGCTTGTCTGACCGCGCCCACGGGAAACCGGGCCTGGCCCTAACCTCCCTGTCCGTATACCACGGGTACCCTCCAAATATCTCGTCTGCGCACTCCCCTGACAGCGCCACTGTAGCCCTCTTTTTCACCTCGCGGCAGAACAGGAGCAGCGATGAGTCAACGTCCGCCATTCCCGGCAGGTCTCGCGCGTCTACCGCATCGTACAGCGCGTCGGCCAGTTCCTCGTTGTCCACAGTCACATCGAAGTGTTCCGCCGCGAGCACGTCGTTCATGTACCCGATATAGTCGCTGTCGCTGTTGGGCTGGAACGCGCCTGCCGTGAAGTACTTCGCGTTGTCCCGGTACTCAACGGAGAACGTGCTGAGCCGCCCTCCGGCGGACGCCACGCAGTTGTCGGCTATCGCGGATATCGCGCTTGAGTCCAGCCCCCCGGACAAAAACGTGCACACGGGCACGTCCGACACCAGCTGCCGGCGTACGGCGTCCGTTACGAGCGCGCGCACCTTCTCTACGGCCTGTTCATATGTGTCGCCCGTCTGTCGGTCAACAAGCTCCCAAT
>JAITEC010000023.1 GCA_031282225.1 Oscillospiraceae bacterium
GTGTACTCGTCGAGCGTCTTCGCCCCGGCCACGACGGCCAGGCTGAGCGAGAGCGCTATGGCGAGCGCCAGGCTTAGGACCTTCCTGAGATTTTTCATGCTTGCCTCCTGTTTCGCCGCTCTCCCTGCGCGCCGGAGCGTACAGAAAAAACGGTCGTTTTTGCTGTACGTAGGCGAGAGGGTCTTTTGGCAAATATTTCCTGTTGATAATTCAAGCGGCTAATGGATATAATTCTATTGCAATTTATGAATTCGCTTGAAAAACAACTCTGCGGGAGGAACAGTTTGAGAATACGTCAAATAGTGTTTTTCGGTGTGTGCATGGCCGTTATCATGTCGCTGTGCATGTCGCTGGCAATGGCCGCTATCAATGTCGGGCTGAATGCCCGCTTTTGGCAGGCGTGGCTGTCCGGCTGGGGCATTGGATTCGTCGTGTCGCTGCCGTTCTCGTTCTTCGTGCCGCCGTTGATCCAGAAAGTGATGAAAAAACTGGGCATATGACAGCGGAAAATATTACCATATTCCAAGAAGCGACAAAAATGGGCGCGCCGTTATTGCATAACCGAGTCCGGTGTGCTAGAATGCTCCACAGTGAAGTCCAATCTATCAAGGCGGCACTGGAAAGGCATACATGAAGAACACGATTCTCAGAGCGTCAATCGCCGTATCCGCAGCCACTGTCTTGCTGCGTTTGCTGGGGTTTTTGCGCGAAATTGTCCTCGCGTCCAATTTCGGGGCAGGCTCCGTCTCTGACGCGTTTGTCATAGCGATGACGGCGCCGGGCATTGTTTTAGCGGTTGTGAGCAGTACGGTAACCGCTATTTACATACCGCAGTATACCGGCATCGACGGGGAAGCGGGCAGGGAGAAGTTTACAAACGGCGTGCTGACGCTCTTGTTCTTCGCCGGGCTTGTCTTTGCGGCAGTGTTTACCGCGTACCCGCAGGCTCTCGTGTACGTATTCGCGTCGAGCTTGGAACCGGAGGCGTTTGAGCTCGCCGTTATATTCCTGCGAATTATGGTGTGGTCGGCGATACCGCTGCTGCTGATGGGAATTTTCAGGGCATATCTGCAAATTAAGTCCTTGTTTTTTACGGCGATGATCTCCGAGGCTCTTATAAACCTGTTTGCCGTCACATCTATTGTATCCGGCAAGGCCACGGGGAGCTTGATTCTGCTTGGGATCGGCGCCGCTGCCGGGAACGCCGCTTCAATGGCCGTACTGTACATATTTTGCAGGCGGAAGGGCCTGCGCCTGCGCCCCAGGTTCAATCCGCGCGACGAACATATAGCGTCGATGTTCCGGCTCATGCTGCCGCTGGCGCTGTCTGCGGCCGTGCTTGAGATCAATCAGATTATCGATAAAAATCTCGCGTCGTCGCTCGTGAGCGGAACAGTGTCGTCACTCAATTACGCCGTAAAGATAAACAATGTGGTGGCGGCGCTCATAGGGACAGCTGTGACGACCGCGCTGTTCCCAAAGATGGCGGAACTCGCCGCAGGAGACGATATCGGCGAGCTGAAGAAGCATCTGGTCACATGCGTGACAAGCTTGCTGCCGCTGCTCCTTCCGCTCACGGCGGGAGTGATGATAATGGCGAGGCCTATCATACGCATTTTGCTTGAGCGTGGCGCTTTCAACCCTGAGGACACGGCGCGAACCGCGCAGTGCCTGCAAATGTACGCCGTGGGCATGCTCGCGGGCAACTTGGCGCCGCTCGTTACGAGGGCATTTTACGCGATGCGCCGCGCGCGGCTCCCGGCTATAATCTCCGCTGTGTCGGTGGCCATAGGGATCGCGTTGAACCTGTTGATGATAGGCACGCTGAAACACCGGGGACTAGCCCTGGCTACGAGCATATCAAACACGCTGTGCCTCGCGCTGCTGCTGGTGGCGCTGCGGAAAAAAGTTGGCCCGTTGGGACTGCGCCCTCAAATGGGCGAATTTCTCAAAATCGTCGCAGCAACCGCAATAATGGGCGCCGCCGTGTGGTACGCCGTTCGTCACGCGCCGGTACTCTCCGGATCATACGCGCAATGCCTTACCTGGACGGTTGCGATTGCAGGCGGCGCGGCAGTCCTGTACGGCGCGCTGCTAGTGCTCCTTCGCGTAAAAGCGGTGCGCGGCGCGCGGCGCAAGAGGACGTAAAAGCTCAATGGCGAATAACGCGAGTTCAAGGCAACAAGACGATCCGGACGGGCGTCTTGTTTTTTTTGAGATATTTACTGTTGACATGTCTGTACATGCGTGGTATACTCATAAATACATAAAAACATATGTGTTTTATATAAATGTGTTGGAGGGCGGATCTGTGCGGTTTGCGGCGGTCAGCGAGGACGGGGAAAACATTGGGGGGCATCTGGGGCAGGCGGGCGCCGTCTTGGTGTTCGATATTGCGGAAAATGGCGACGCATCCCCTGTTGGAGAGCGCCCCGGACTCGGCGGCAGTGGGCACGGGGCGGACGCGCTGGCACCGTTTATAGCGCAGCTGTCCGACTGTTCTTTCATCCTCGCGGGCAGCATTGGCCCCCGGATGCAGCGCGCGCTCGCCGCGCAGAACATATCCGCCCTTGAGACAGCGGGCAGCATATCGGACGCCGCCCGCAAGCTGGCGGACTACGAGCGCCGGCGCCAAGCGCGCCGGATCAGTACAAAAAATGGAGGTACACCATGAAACTCAATCTCAAATCACCAACCGTGCCGACCAGGGAAAACCGGCTGGGCTCCGTAACAGGTTATGTGGGCGATCTGCAAGACCTGGTCAACCACTCGCGCTGCGGCACGCTGAAAAACAGCGAGCGCTGCTTCTCGCAGTCGAGCACGTGCCTGTCCGGGTGCGCCATGGGGATAGCCTCGATCCGCGACATCGCGGTGGTATACCACGCCCCCGCGGGCTGCGTGTCGTTCACAAACGTCCTGGGCAACCAGCTCGCGCGCAACATCGGAGCCACATACGACACAAACGTCGTCTCAACGGATATGTCGGAGGACGACACGGTGTTCGGCGCGCTGGACAGCGCGAAATCGCTTGCGTACAAGGCGTTCGAGCAGTACCACCCCAACGCCATAGCCCTGCTCACCTCATGCGTGGGCGGAGTCATCGGCGAGGACATCGACAGCATCACCGACGAATTGCAGGAAGAGCTTGGGATACCCGTATTCCCGATGCACTGCGAGGGCTTCAAGAGCCGCATCTGGGCGTCGGGTTTCGACGTGGCCGACCACGCCGTTCTGCGCCACCTTGTAAAACCGCCCCGCGAGAAGCGGCGCGTGGTGAATTTCAAAAATTTCTTCGAGAGCGAACGCAAGTATATAACGGAGCTGTTTGCGAGGCTGGACGTCACTCCGCAGTTCCTGTACAGCAACGCCACGGTAGAAGAGCTCGCGCATCTGTCGGAATCGCTGTGCACGACGTGCATCTGCGGCACGCT
>JAITEC010000027.1 GCA_031282225.1 Oscillospiraceae bacterium
TCGCGGGCCCGGGGCCCGACCGCGGCGTCGTGTTCCAATCCTACTCGCTGTTCCCTTGGATGACCGCGCGCAAGAACGTGGCGTTTGGCGTAAAGCACGCGCGCCGGGAGCTGGGACGCGCCGAGGTATACCGCATTGCGGACGAATATCTCGAAAAGGTCGGGCTGACAGATTCGTCGGGCCGCTACCCGTCGCGGCTGTCGGGCGGTATGCAGCAGCGCGTCGCGATAGCGCGCGCGCTCGCTATGGACACGGACATCCTGCTCATGGACGAGCCGTTTGGCGCCGTGGACGCTCGCAACCGCGTGCTGCTCCAGGAATTGCTGCTGGACTTGTGGGGGCACGAGGCTCGGCGCAAGACCGTGGTGTTCATAACGCACGATATAGACGAGGCGATATTCCTGTCGGACCGCGTTATCATGCTCACGGAGAGCCCGGGGCGCGTCTACAGGGATATCCGCGTCCCGTTCCCGCGCCCGCGCGACCGCTCCGGACTGCTCGGCTCCTCCGTATACGTGGAATTCCGGCGCGATGTCACGGCGCTGTTTTTTGGCGACAAGACAGGCGCTACAGAGGACGATTGGGTGAAAATATGACACATTCTCGATTGAAATGGCTGCGCCATTCCAATTGAGAACGCGGGGGTTGGTTCGCGCCGGGCGCGGCGCGCAGAGTGTCTTTTCCGGCTCTGTCGCACATGTCGCACTCCGGCAGCGAAAAAGTTTTCACCGGAGGTGAAGGGGTGGTCATATGATGTTCAAGACCCGGTTTTTTAGGGTGGCTAATGGGCTGTTTTTGCTGTTTTTGCTTGTGCAGCTTTTGCCGAACAGAATATCTAAGGCGGACGCGCCGGGGTATGCTGTGGGGTTTGCGGTTATTATTGAGGCGGCGCTGCTCATTGCGTCGGTGCTCGCGAAGAAGAAGTGGGGGCTCGACCTCGTGGCGGACATCGCGTCATTCCTGTACGCGCTGCTCATCGCGTGGACGCTCGCAACTGCAAAATTCAACGTGATGCGCGAGATGCTGTTTCCGCCTCCGGGCATAGTGTTCCGCCAGCTCGCGCAGGACGTGCCTCAGCTCGGGCGCCATATAGGCTCCTCGCTCGCGCTCATCGCGCAGGGGTACGCCTTGGCGCTGGCCGTCTCGCTGCCGCTCGGGCTCGTGCTCGGTTACAGCGCGAGGATAGGCAGCGCCGCCACATATGTGGCCAAATTCCTGGGCGCGATACCGCCGGTGGTGTATATTCCATACGGCATAGCCCTGCTGCCGAGCTTCCGCTCCGTGTCGGTGCTCGTCATATTCCTCGCCTCGTTCTGGCCGATACTCGCCTCCACGATGAGCGGGGTGCTGCTCGTCGAGCAGCGCATTGTGGATCAGGCGCGCGTGCTGAACGTGGGGCGCGTCGCCATGCTGTTTCGCATCATTTTGCCCGCCGCGCTCCCGCAGGTGTTCATCGGATGCTCGCAGGGACTGACGGTGTCCTTCATACTGCTCACGTCGGCCGAGATGATAGGCGCGCGCAGCGGCATGGGCTTCTATGTAAAAAACTACTCCGACCTGGGCAACTACACGCGCACGATAGTAGGCGTATTGGTGATAGGCATTGTTATAAGTCTCGCATTTTTTGCGTTCAACAAGCTGCAAAAGTTCTTTTTACGGTGGAGGTAAATTCGCCATGACTCAAATCCTGTGGCACGGGCGGGGAGGACAGGGGGCGTTTACCGCCGCCCGGATACTGGGGGCCGCCTATGTGTCCGGAGGGGACGGGCGGTACGCGCTGGCGTTCCCGGCGTTTGGTCCGGAGCGGCGCGGCGCGCCGATGAGGGCGTTCGCCAAGCTGAGCGGCGCGCCTATTCACGCCCGCAGCGAGATAAAAACGCCGGACTTCACCGTCTTCCTCGACGGCACGCTGTTCACGGAGCCGTCCGAGACGGGCGTCACGCTAGTCAACTCGCCTTTGCCGCTGCGCGGCGCCGTGACCATAGACGCGGGGCGCATAGCCGCGAGCTTTAGTATCCCAACGCCGAACACCGCGATGCTCGGCGCTCTCGCCGCGCTGCTCGGCATTATATCGCCCCGGGAGATGGAACTCGGTGTCGCCGCAGTCATGCCGGAGCGGCTGCGCGCGCGCAACACAGGGGCCATCAGGGCGGCGAATGAATTCGTTTGCAAGGGAGGGCGGCCATGATAAGGCCATATTTGCGCGAGAAGGGCGCGTTCGCCATAGGCGAGTACCCCGAGGGCACGGCGTTCACAGCGGGCTACCTGACCTCCCGAAACGGCGGCTGGCGCTCGGAGCGCCCCGTCATCGACATCTCGAAATGCGTGATGTGTTCCCAGTGCTACCTGCACTGTCCCGACGGGACAATTTTTGAACTTGAGACAGAAAAACGCTATGCAATAGACTACGATTTCTGCAAGGGCTGCGGCATTTGCGCAAAAATGTGCAAGCCGGGCGCGATCACGATGATACCGGAGGGCACGGCGTGAGCGGGCGTGAATTTGTGTCGGGCAATGAGGCGTTTGCCGCCGGGGTTCGCCTCGCGCGCCCGAAAGTGATCTCCGCCTACCCGATAACGCCGCAGACCGTCGTCGTGGAGCGGCTGTCGGAGATGGTTGAGGACGGTAGCCTGGATGCCGATTTCATCCACGTGGAGAGCGAGCACTCGGCGCTCTCGTGCGCCATGGGCGCCAGCGCGGCGGGCGTGCGGACGTTCACGGCCACAAGCTCGCAGGGGCTTTTGTACATGGCGGAGTGCCTGCCGTACGCGGCGGGCGGGCGATTCCCCATCGTGATGATGAACGCGAACCGCTCCATAGCGCTCCCATGGAACATATACGGCGACCAGAGCGACTCGCTCTCGCAGCTCTCGTCGGGCTGGATTCAGGCGTACGCTCAGGACGCGCAGGAGGCGCTCGACCTCGCCCTCATGTCGTTTTACATCGCGGAGCACCCGGATGTGTCCACGCCGTACATGGCAAACCTCGACGGCTTCCACCTCACGCACACGTACGAGATAGTAGATGTCCCGGACGCTATCGCGGCTGACACGTTTCTGCCGCCGCTGCGCACGGACAATAAGATAGACTTCACCGCGCCAAAAAACATGGCGTTCTCGGCGGGTCCCGGGCACAACGCCGCGTTCAAGTACCGCCAGCACGCGGCCATGCTGCGCGTCCGCTCCGTAGCGGCCGAGGCGGAGGAGCGCTTCGCCGGCATATTCGGCAGGAGGTATACAGGCCTAACCGAATCGTACATGACGGACGACGCGGACTTCATAATAGTCACTCTCGGCGCCGTCTCCGGCCTGTGCCGCGACGCGGCGGACGCCATGCGCGCGCGCGGCGTCCGCGCCGGCGTTTTGCGGATACGGTATATGCGCCCCTTCCCCGGCATTGAGATCTCCGATGCGCTGCGCGGCGCGAAGGCGGCGGCCGTGCTGGAAAAGGATATCTCCATAGGCAAGTCCGGCGCCGTCTTCACCGAGGTCGCGGGCGCGACGGACGCGCCGCTTTCAAATTACATCGGCGGCTTGGGCGGCGAGGACATATCCGAGGAGGATATTCTCGGCATATACGAAGACCTGCGCTCCGGGCGCGGCGGCGTACATTTTCTCGGCATAGGGGAAGCGGAATGAAAAATCTTGATAAAAACGAATACTTTTTCGGGCACAAGGCGTGCGCGGGGTGCGGGGGCTCCCTCGCCGTGCGCATAGCGCTCAAGGCGCTCGGGGAGCGCGCCGTCGCCGTCCTGCCGGCGGGCTGTATGTCGGCGGTCGGGTTTAACTTTCCGCAGCTCGCGTTTGCCAACAACGCGATGATCTCCACGTTCGCGGGAACCGCATCCATGCTCACGGGCATAGTCTCCGGACTGCGCGCGCGCGGCGAGACGGGATTCACGGCCGTGGGCTTCGCCGGCGACGGCGGCACGGCCGACATCGGCATACAGGCACTCTCCGGCGCCATCGACAGAAACGACGACATTGTCTACATATGCTACGACAACGAGGCGTACATGAACACGGGCATACAAAAGTCGTCGCTCACGCCGTTCGGCGCGCGCACCACCACTACGCCGGCGGGGGACAGGATACGCGGCAACACGCGCGAGAAGAAGGATATGTTCGCGATAGTTGCGGCGCACGGCATCCCCTACGCGGCGACGGCCAGCGTTGGATACTTGGGGGACTATGTCGAAAAAATACGCAAGGCGGCGTCCATACGCGGCACGAGATACATCCATGTGCTCGCCCCTTGCCCCACGGGTTGGGGAACGCGTACGGACGAGACCGTAGACCTCGCGCGCGAGGCCGTTGACTGCGGGCTGTTCCCGCTTCGCGAGTTCGAGGGCGGGCAGTTGCGCGTGACGCTGCGCCGCGAGCCCGACGCGGGCGCCATCCGCGCGCACCTGCTGCGCCAAGGCAGGTTCCGGCACCTCACCGAGGAGGACATAGCCCATGTGGCCGATTCCGCGCGGCGTCGCTGAATAATTTCCCCGTCCCCGCGCCATGTGGCGCGTCAGGTCGGAGGGCTTTGCCCGACGACCGCAAATTTATATGAGCCGTCGCTCCCAAAATGAATGGACAGCCGAAGCTGTCCATTCACTGCGAGCGCGAGCGAGCCGCGCCAAGTGGCGCGTCAGGTCGGAGGGCTTTGCCCGACGACCGCAAATTTA
>JAITEC010000083.1 GCA_031282225.1 Oscillospiraceae bacterium
GCCGCCCGCGCCGAGCGCCCTCTTCGTACGGCCGGTGTTCAGCACAAAAATATCGAACGCGATCAACGCGGCAATCGCGGCGGAGGCGGCAAACACGGGACCGGCGAGGAACGCCCCCCTGTCGGCGCCGCCCGTTACAGCCGCCGCCTCGCCGGGCGGGATGTCGCCAAACGCCGCCAACATGCCCCCGCCCACTGTGGCGCGCATGGCCAATATCGCCAACACTGCGCACACGGACGCGAACAGCGCCGCCCCGAGCGCCCCTGTAGCGAGGATCGCCAGCGCCGCGCCGCTCCCGCCGCGCCGCTGCACCGCGCGTGGCGCCGCCGTGGAGACCCCTGCGACCGGCGGCATGCCAAAGCCCGCCTCGAAACCCGCTCCAAAGCCATAGCCGCCATCCGCCTGGCTCTCGGCCGGCTGCCCGCACGCGACACAAAACCGCTCCCCCGGCTCTATGCGCTCCCCGCAATTAATACAGAACATCCCGCTCTCACCCCGCTGTCACTCGGCATAAACCTCGAATTTTTTGCCGTCAAAACTCACGTACTTTACATTTTCCTCATCCGTCACGCTGACATGGAACACAGACGCGCCTACATAACTCACATCTTCGTCTATACCCTTGAACCCGGAGGAGGTAACCTTTTCTCCTGTCGCGGAGCGCAGTTCCCCATCTTCTACAAAGAACAGCGTCTTGCCCTCAAACAGCCCGGATGCCACCGACTCGGCATCGCCCAGCGATTTTGGCTTCGCCAGGCCTTTTTGGTAGAAAACCTCCTCGTCATCATCGCCGTAATAGATAGCGTCCCCCTTGGATGTCGGGATAAATCCTTCCACGTCGCTGGCGAGCTTTGTCGCTTCCGCGCCGGGGCGCATACCGTTTATCTTGTAGACATCGTCGTTCTTTATATACAGCAGCGTCTTGCCGTCGTCCGCGAGATACGGGCTGCCGCCGCTAATTGACTTCACTACGCTCTCCGCCGCGAACTTGCCTGTTATCCGCACGATATTGCCGTTGCCGCTTTCATAAAAAGAATTGGCAAAGCTGGACACGCCATATATTATTCCGGACGAGTACGCCTGCTGCGTGCCGTATGGGACAATGAGTCTGTAATAACCCCCGAGCAACCCCCGCCGCTCTCCGCCTTTCACGCTGATATACGACTTGTCTCCATTGTCGAATATCACCTGCGACAAGTCCCTGTTGAACGCGCCCACTCTCCCGTCGCCCAGGCGCTGCTTTGTGTCGTCCCGCGCGCCTTTTTGCACATATAAAGTGCCGTCCTTGTTGCGGTAGTAGAAGTACCTCCCGCCGTCGCTTACCGCAACGGGCGCCTTGTTCTTGCCGACCTCGGAGGACTTTCCGTCCCATATATAGGCCACAAAATCGCCATCGTCACTGTCATATTTTGCCACATAGGCGACGGTCTTGCCGTCAGGGGAGATACAGAAATTATATGAGTGGACACCCGAGGCTATTTTTGTAGATTTCCCACCCGTGTATATGTACAGCGTGCAATCGGTATAGGAGTCGTCGCCGTCGTCCCATGTCAAATACGCCGCCGCTTTTCCCGAGGCCGCCAGCGAAAAGCGCATATTATCGCCGTAGGCCGCTCTTTTAGGCGTTCCCCCGTCCGAATAGTATAGCGTATACTCCTCATAGTCCTCGTCCGCTATTAAAAACGCCGTCTTCGTCCCGTCCATGCTGAGCGAGGCCTGTTCATATATTCCGTCGAACGCGGCCTTTGCCCCGCTTTTCGTTATAAACACGACCTCATCCGCTGATTGGGCGATTATCGCCACACTTTTTGTCTTCGTGTACTTCGAGGGCTTGAAGAGCGATACCAGCACTATCGCCGCTATTATGGCGGCGGCGGCACAGCCGGCTATTATAGTGAGCTTTTTGGGGGGCAGCGGGAGCTTTTTCTTCGCCTCCTGTCCGTACGTCGCGCCTGTATACGCGCTATCCGGTGCATATGGCGCGCGCCCGCCGTCCCCGTCCCCCCAGGCGCCCGCATCGCCGGGAACGGGATCCGGGGCGGCGGGCGGCGGCGGTACCCGCGCGCCCGGGGTCACAGACGGCTGTCGACCTTCGTATACCACGGTGTCGCCGCCCTCGGGCGCGTCGATTGCCGTACGGCCGCCGTCATACGGGTCCTGCGCCGCGCGCGGCTGTTCTTCTTTGACCGGCGTCCCACAGCCCCCGCAAAACTTGGCGTTCTGTGGAAGCTGGGCGCCGCAGTTTGGACATATCATGCGAAATAACCTCCGGGCTTCACCCTATCTTCTGTCCGCACGAGGGGCAGAACACGGCGTCGACTTCCGCCTCATATCCACAATTTGGGCATATCTTGCCCTCCGCCTGCGGCGGCGGGGATTGCGGCTGCGGCGCGGGCGGCTGCTCGGGCGGCTGCGGCTGCTGGTACTGCTGAGGCTGCTGGTACTGGGGTTGCTGATATTGCGGCGGCTGCTGGTACTGGGGCTGCTGGTATTGCGGCGGCGGCGCGTTATACTGCGGGCGATCCGGCTCCATGCGCGTCCCGCACGCGCCGCAAAACGACGACCCGGCCGGTATCTCGGCGCCGCAGTTCGGGCAGCGCCTGACGCCGCGAATGGTCTCTATCTCGCCCCGCAGGCCGTCGATGCGCTTTATTACGTTCTCGATCGCGCCGCACAGTTCGCGAAACGGCGCCTCCGTCGACCCGCCGTACTGCTCATAGAACTGCTGCCCGAGCTGGTGGAACATCTGCCCGAGCTGCTTTTGCTCATCGGACATCTGCGAGTTGAGCCGCGAGACGTCGGCGAAGTCCTTTGTGCCCTTCACCACGTTCTGCCCCGCGTTCGATATCCGCTTGCCTATCTCGTCAAAAATCGCCATCTCGTGATACCTCCCAATATATCAGTAATTGTTATACCAGTCTTCGTTATAATAGCTGGCGTTCCATATCAAGTTTTCCGCATAGCTTTGGAACGAGTAGATCAGCTGACGCTTTAACTCGTTATCGCCATACACGGAATCGCTCAATTCGCGCAGCTCTTCCAACATCTCCGCCGCGCGATCCAGGTTTTCGTCGGAGTAGTCGTCCATAATTACGCCGTAGTCCGTATCCGAAGGGCCGGATGCGTCCACTTTGTTCGTCGCCTTGTA
>JAITEC010000167.1 GCA_031282225.1 Oscillospiraceae bacterium
TCCGTAGTCACCACGTCACCTCCCGCGAGTCGAATACAGGGCCGTCCCTGCACACCCTGCGCATCTCGCGCCTCCCGTCCCCGTCAGTCGTCTCGCACGCGCACCCCAGGCACGCGCCAACGCCGCAGGCCATGCGTTCCTCCAGCGACACCCGGCACGGCGTACCGTATTGCGCCGCTATCCGCGCCACTGCGGCGAGCATTGGGCGCGGCCCGCACGATATTATCAAGCTTATTCCGCCGCGCTCCATGTATTCCCGCAGCGGCGCCTCCACCGTTCCGCGCCCTCCCTCGCTCCCGTCTTCTGTCATAATATGTACATCGCGGCACCGCTCTCTGAACTCGCGCTCCAGTATTACCCTGCCCGCGTCGCGAAATCCCAGCAGCGCCGTCACGCTCCCGGGAGCGGCACGCCTGGCTGCAAACAGGAGCGGCGGCACGCCCATGCCTCCGCCCACGGCGATGGTGCCTCCCCCCACGGAGCCGAAACCCCTGCCAAGCGGGCCTAGCACATCCGCCGTTGCCCCCGGGCGGCGCCGTGCGAGTTCGCGCGTTCCGGCGCCGCGAGCCTCGAAGACTATGGTCATCCCATCGCCTTTGGCGTCCGCTATACTTATCGGGCGCCGCAACAAGCAGCCCTCGCCGCACTTGATGTGTACAAAAGAACCCGGTGCCGCCTCGCGCGCAATGTCGCCCGCCTCAAATGACATGAGATAGATGCCGCCCGATATCTCCCGGCTTTCTGTTATGGTACAGTCGCGGCGCATCATACGGGCGCACCTCCAAGAGTTCCCAAGTACCCCTCTAAAATCAACGTCGCGGCAACGGCGTCTATAACGCTCTTGCGTTTTTTGCCGCGCCTGTTCGCGTTGTTTAAAATGTGGTGCGCATCCACTGTCGTGAGCCTCTCGTCCCAGAGCGAGACACTCAAGCCCGATATGTCCCGAAGAGAATCCGCGAATTGCGCGGAGAGCCGCGCCCTGAACCCCTCGCTGCCGTCCATGTTTTTGGGCAGTCCCACTACTATTGCCTCAACGCCCCTCGACGCCGCCGCCTGCGCGATTGTCTGCACCAATGCCTCGCGGTCGCGCTGTACAATGGTCCACGCCTCGCCGGCTATGCTCCCCGTGGGGTCGGATACGGCGACGCCCGTGCGCGCCTGTCCGTAATCGATCGCCATTATTCTGCCTATGGTCTAATATCACCTCGAAAACTTATTTTCCGCTCCCGCTCCCGCCGCGTATGGCCGCCTGAGCCGCCGCGAGACGTGCGGTTGGCACGCGGTACGGAGAACAGCTCACATAGTCTAGTCCCGCGCCGTGGCAGAACTCTATGGAACTGGGGTCGCCGCCGTGCTCGCCGCATATGCCGAGCTTTATGTCAGGCCGCGCGGACTTGCCCAGTTCGGCGGCCATCTTCACAAGCTTGCCCACCCCGCTGCGATCCAAGCGCTGGAATGGGTCGCTCTCAAAAATATTGTTGCTGTAATATGCGGGCAAGAACTTCACCGCGTCGTCGCGCGAGAACCCGAATGTCATCTGCGTGAGGTCGTTAGTCCCGAAACTGAAAAATTCCGCCTGGATAGCTATCTCGTCCGCCAGCAGCGCGGCACGCGGTATCTCTATCATTGTGCCCACGTGGTAGCGCAGCCCGACCCCGCGCTCCGCGATGATTGCGTCCGCGGTACCGGTCACTATGTCCTTCACGAATCTCAGCTCTTTCGCCTCGCACACGAGCGGGATCATTATCTCGGGCGCGATGTCGGCGCCCGTCTCCTCCCGGACGTCGATTGCGGCCTCAATTATGGCCCGCGTCTGCATCTGCGCTATCTCTGGATATGTCACTGGCAGCCGGCAGCCGCGATGCCCCATCATTGGATTAGTCTCGTGCAATCCTCTGACCGTGGACTTGAGGTCTTCGAACAACAGGTTTTGCCAGACCTCGTCGGAGACCCGGAGTCCCTTGCCGGTCAGAGTGCCCCTGAGTCCGTCGTACAGGGGAGACATGTCGGCTGCCAGCGCCCTAATGTCCTTGTCCGTGTGCGGCAGAAACTCGTGTAGCGGCGGATCCAACAGCCTTATGGTCACGGGCCTGTCGAGCATGACGCGGTATATGTCGGCGAAATCGCCGCGCTGCAGCGGCAGCAGCTTGTCAAGCGCGGCTCGGCGCTGTTCGGCGCTGTTCGACACTATCATCTCGCGGATGGCCGGTATCCTGTCGTCGGCGAAGAACATATGCTCGGTCCTCGTGAGGCCTATCCCCTCGGCGCCCAGCTCCAGCGCTTTCGCGGCATCGCGGGACGTATCGGCGTTAGCGCGGACTTTCAACCGACGCACCTCGTCCGCCCAGCGCATGACTGTTGAGAAATCGCCCGTGAGATCCGGATCGGCCGTGGGTATTTTTCCTAAATACACATTGCCCGTCGTGCCGTTTATAGACATATATTCGCCCTCACGGACAATATGACCCGCGATATTCAGCGAGCGATCCGCCTCGTCTATTATGAGGTCGCCGCAGCCCGATACGCAACATATCCCCGCGCCGCGCGCGACGACTGCCGCGTGCGAGGACGCGCCTCCGCGCGCCGTAAGGATGCCCTGCGCGGCGTACATGCCCGCCAGATCTTCCGGCGATGTCTCGAGGCGCACCAACAAGACGGGTTCGCGCGCCGAGCGCTCAACTGCGTCCTCGGCTGTGAAGCACACGGCGCCGCACCCCGCGCCCGGGCTGGCGTTCAGCCCCCGGGCGACAGGCACGGCGGCTTTCAGCGCATCCTCCTCGAACACGGGGTGCAAGACGGCGTCGAAGCTGTTGGCGTCTATGAGAGTCAGCGCCTCGTCGCGCGTGCGCATTTTCTCGTTATACAGATCGACGGCGACTTTCAGCGCGGCGTTCGGCGTGCGCTTGCCGTCTCGCGTCTGGAGCATGTACAGCTTGCCCTTTTCTATTGTGAACTCCATGTCCTGCATATTGCGGTAGTGGCGCTCGAGCTTATCGGAGATGGAGACAAACTGCGCGTAGACGTCAGGCATGATTTTGGCGAGCCGATCTATGGACTGCGGCGTGCGTATTCCCGCCACAACATCCTCCCCCTGCGCGTTCATCAGGAACTCGCCAAAAAGCTTGCGCTCCCCCGTGGCGGGGTCGCGCGTGAACGCGACGCCCGTGCCGCTGTCGTCTCCCATATTGCCGAACACCATCTCTTGCACATTGACTGCGGTACCCCATGAGCCCGGTATGTTGTTCTCCCTGCGGTACACGATGGCGCGCTCATTGTTCCAGCTTTTAAACACGGCTTTTATGGCGCCGAGCAGCTGGGAGCGCGCGTCCACTGGGAAGTCGGTGTTTTGGCTTGCCTTGAATTCGTCCATAAACTGAGCTGCCAGCTCGCGCAGATCGTCGGACGAGAGTTCAGTGTCGTCCCGCACGCCCCGAAGTCTCTTCATATCGTCTATTTTGCTCTCGAACGCCTTCTTGCTCACCTCGCACACTACATCTGAATACATCTGGATAAAGCGCCTGAAACAGTCCCACGCCCAGCGCGGATTGCCCGAACGCCTCGCTATGCTCTCCGTAACCTCTTCGTTCAGCCCGAGGTTAAGTATTGTGTCCATCATGCCAGGCATACTCGCCCTCGCTCCGGAGCGCACCGACACGAGCAGCGGGTTGTCCGTGTCTCCGAATTTCTTTCCGGTAAGACCCTCGAGCGCCGTTATATATCCGAATATCTCGTCGCATATCTCGGGCAATATCCGCTCGCCGTCATCCCAGTATTTTGTGCAGGCCTCCGTTGTAATAGTGAACCCCTGCGGGACGGGCATCCCGAGATTGGTCATCTCGGCGAGATTCGCGCCCTTGCCGCCCAGAAGGGGCTTCATGTCCCCGTTTCCCTCCGAAAACAGATATACATACTTTTTATCCAATATAATTGACCTCCACTGCTTTATTGCGGGCCTGCCGCCGATTTTACGGGATTTCGGGGGGATATATTACGACGTGTACAGCGAATAAAAGACCTTGAATGTCTTTTCCATGCCCTCGGCGAACGGTGTGTACGAAAAGTCGAACGTTTTTGCAATCTTCTCCCCATTGTAGAGCACATCGTCGGTGAGCGGGAACGGCAGAGGAATGTTCTGCTCCTCGACCTCCCTCACGGTGACCTCATGCGATAAAAACGGTCCGCCGTTGCAACGCTCGAAATCCGACATGAGCCTGCCATAGGTCACGTGTTCGGGCGCGGCCAGGTTAAATGTCTCATTGTACGCCCTGGTGTCCCCGACGCAGCGCAGCGTGGCGTTAGCCACGTCCACGACATAGACGAAACTAAAACGAGCCGTGGCGTCGGATGGGATTGGTACATTGTGCCCGCGCGCTATCATCTCAATAAAGTACGACTCGCGCGGCGCGTAGTTAAACGGGCCGTATATAAATGTCGGACGCAATATAGTATACGGCACGCCACTGCGCAAATGTTCCTCGTACAATTCCTCCTCAAGCCTTACCTTGCCCGCCAGATACTCCTCAACGGCGCCGTCTGCCAAACCGGAGACCACCGGCGAGTCCTCGGTTTTCACGCCGTTGTCCCCGGGAGAGTACACGCTAGCCGTGCTGAAAAAAATATACTGCCCAAACCGCCCGTCGAGAGCGCGCTGTACGGCGCGTATTTCGCCGGGGCTATACGCGCAGAAATCGACTATCGCGTCAAATTTCAAACTGGGCAATACGCGCGCGAGACGCATGGTGTCGTGGCGGTCGCACTTATATTGGCTGACATTGTCTAAGTTGAGCGGGAAGCTGCCGCGGTTGACTACATGCAGCTCTACCTCGCTGTCCCGCGAGGCCACGATGGAGAATACGCGTCCCGTGAATGCGCTGCCGCCAATCGCCAGAATTCGTTTAGCCACTTATACATTGCCTCGTTTCTGTTAAAAATCGCGGCGCGGCGGTCACCCTATGAGGTTGAGGACGAGCGTGAGCGCAATGAACGCGGCGGCAAACCACTTTGTAGCGCGGGCGAGGCGCGCGTCAAACGACTTGGACTTGTTCCTCGACAGGAATGTGTCCGACCCGCCCGCGATAGCGCCGGACAGCCCCGATGTCTTGCCAGACTGCAAGATTACAATGGCTACCAGCACAACGCAAACCAACAGGTCGATAACTGTTATAACTGTTCGCATATAGTCTTCCCTCCTACTGTTATTCGTCCCAATTGTGCCAGACGTTTTGCACGTCGTCGTTGTCGTCGAGCATCTCAAGCATCCGCTCGATGTTTTTTTTGTCCTCCGGTTCGCTTAAGGCCACGTAGCTCCGGGGAACCATCTCAGTCTGCGCGGACGCAAATCTGTATCCCAGGGACTCAAGCGCGTCATTTACCTCACCGAATGTCTCCGGCAGCGAATATATCTCATATACGCCGCCCTCGGCGACAATGTCTTCCGCTCCGGCGGCAAGCGCATCTTCAATGACCCTGTCCTCCGACAGCGCGCCGTCCTCGTCTTCAATAATAAACACGCCCTTGCGGTCAAACGACCACGACACGCATCCTGCGGCGCCCATATTGCCGCCGTATTTGTCAAAATAGTGGCGCACGTCCGAGGCGGTCCTGTTGCGGTTATCCGTCATGGCCTCTACAATGACGGCGACGCCCCCAGAGCCGTATCCTTCATAGACGACGCTCTCATAGGCCGCTCCCCCGCCGCTGCCGAGCGCCTTTTCAATCGTGCGCCTTATATTGTCGCTGGGTATATTGGACGCCTTTGCCTTGGCTACTACGGCGGCAAGGCGCGAGTTGTTCGCCGGGTCACCTCCGCCGCCTTCTTTCACTGCCACTATCAATTCACGCGCTATTTTTGTAAATATCTGCGCTCTCTTGGCGTCGGCTGCGCCTTTTGTCCTCTGTATATTGTGCCATTTCGAGTGTCCTGACATCAGTTTGCCGTCTCCGCTATTCGTCGTCCGCGTCGTCGAACTCGAATTCCAGCTTCTCGCCGCACTTGGGGCATTTTACCGACCCGAGATATAGATCCTCTTCGCCTATCGATATAATTTCGCCGCACTTGCCGCACTCCACGGAAAATTCCGTCGCGTCGTCGTCATCGTCGTCGTCGTCGTCGTCGCAATCACACCACTCGTCGTCGTCATCATCATCGTCGTCGTCATCGTCATCGTCAAAATCGTCCAGGTTGAGCGTGTAATCCTCAACGTTTTCAATTCGTTCCGTTATGTCCGCAAGCTCCTTGCCGATCTCCTCCGATGCCATGCCTATGCCTTTTACCGTCTCCGCCATGTCGCCTAACGTGTCGATGATCGCCCGAAGCAGTTTGACCTCCTTGGAATTCGAGTCAAGTTCCAGTCCTTCGGCCAGTCCTTTCAGGTATGCCACTTTTTCGTTCAAGCTCATGATAACCTCCAAAATTTTATTGCGAAGCAATGTGCCGCCTAGCTCTTTGCGCGCTCCAAGTACTCGCCTGTCCGCGTGTCCACGCGTATTTTTTCGCCCTCGTTGATAAACAGCGGCACCCTCACCTCCGCGCCCGTCTCCAACCGCGCCGCCTTGGTGACATTTGTGGCGGTATCGCCCCGGATCTCCGGATCGGTCTGCGTAATGGCCAGTTCCACGAAGTTTGGCGGCTCCACGTTGTAAACCTTGCCCTTATACGAGTACACTGTACAATTCATGTTCTCTTTTACAAATTTGAAATTGTCCCCCAGAAGGGCGCCGTCTATGGGCTCCAATTCAAAAGACTCGCGATCCATAAAGTAGTACAGACCGCCGTCGTTGTAACTGTACTCCATCTCCCTGCGCTCGACATACGCGTTTTCAAACTTGTCCGACGGGTTAAAAGAAGTCTCAACGACAGCGCCCGTTATAACATTTTTTATTTTTGTCCGAACAAACGCCGCGCCCTTGCCCGGCTTCACGTGCTGGAATTCCACCACCTGCATAACTTTTCCGTCCCACTCAAACGTGACCCCGTTGCGAAAATCGCCTGCGGATATCATCCCCATGCCCCCTTGCAGCTATAATCATATTGTCTCCCAAGGCTCTGTCCGCATATTTTACAGCATTGGCCCCACACTGTCAATCGAAAATTTCAGTGAATAAATTCGTTTGCAGCCATTTTCGCCCTCTCGTCCTTTTCGCCTGCGGCGAAAAGAATTTTTGCGCAGGAGTGCGCCCCGTGCGACGGAGCAAAAATTGTCATATTCCGCAGTTT
>JAITEC010000193.1 GCA_031282225.1 Oscillospiraceae bacterium
GCCGTAGCTTTTGCAGTTTTTCGTTCAGTTCCTCTCGCAATGCCGCGTCCGACATGGGGTGGCTCGACGCGAATTTACGGCATTTTTTTGAAATTTTCCGGGTTCTCCTGCAGATGTCGTCAAGATTGCTCAGCGGAGCCCCGGATATCATTGACTCCGTGATAAAAGCGATCAGTGCGTCGATCTCTTTTATCAGCGCCTCCTCCTGCCGCTTCGGCTCGCGCCCTGCGATTTTAACGGCTTGATCCGCCGTAAAGAACACGCGCTCCATGTCTTTGATAGTATGTGCCTGTCCCTCACCCCGGTCGGCGGGTTTCAATCCGGCCTCTTCGAGCTGCTCTGCCGTGAATATGGGCTTGTCCAGCCCCAATTTATATTTTTTGAACGCTTCCTTGGTTGTAAATGTCATTGTATTTGAATTCCCCATTGCATATTTGTGATAATATTATACACGTTCTACCGATTTGTGCAAGGGGCAGGGCGTAATGCGCATGGAACGCTATAGTCCGCTATAGTCCCACTACCGTGACCGTTTTATCGCCGAGAGACTGCGTGTCCATATATATTTTCTCGTCCCAGCCGATGCCCGGGTCGCGGTTGAATATGGCAAGCCAGCCCTCGCGCGCGCCGCAGATATCCATGTACCGCAGTGTCTGCTCAATGCCTTGCGCGCGCGTCTTTTCGCCGCGCCACAGCTTGAGCTCTATGGGGTAACGCTCGCCCTCATATATTACGCACAGGTCAAGCCTCCCTCGGCCGGCGGCCATCTCGCGGATAATATTCCCGCCGCCGTTTATCACGCGCTGCAAAAACGCCATGAGTATCAAATGCGGTGCCGCCTCTTCGTAGTCGAACCGTTTGATCCATATGTCGCTGTTCTCCCGCCAGAACTGCTGGAAGTCCCGCATGAGACAATCTATGTCTATGTGTCCGTTTTTCATATAGCGCGGCAGCTGATGGATGTCGTCGTCTTCCGCCAGCGTCTCCTGTACGCTATATGTCAGCGTACGGGCTATGACCTCGGCGTATATCGGGTTGGCGGGTTTCAATTGGCTGTCCGCGTCGCTAATCAGCCCCAAGTCCTTCACGTATAGATAGCTGTCCGAGATCCTATCCGATACGTGTCCACCCATGATTATTGGCTCTATCACTTTCCGCACGCGCTCTTCTTTCAGCCGCTCTAGCAAGCTGTCTATGTGCGTGTCGCGGCGCAGGATGATAGTCTGTATGGCTTTTTCGACCATTTCTGCCGATATCGAACGCGTGTAGTCGCCGCCCAACTGTTCCTCAATCACCTCGCGGGCTATGGCGTTGACGAGCCACGGCTGCCCACGCGTCTGCTCGTAGACCAGTTCGACGGCACTTTCCTCGAACGCCTGTCCCGTCTCGTCGGTGTGCTGGTCGTACAGCGCGCGTATCTCGTCTGTTGTGAAATTTTTAAGCGTCAGCGATTTTGTGACGATGTTAAACGGGCTCGCGGATCCGAGCGTCTCGCCCTCCGGGCGCACACGGGCCTTGAAATCGCGTATGTTGCGCATGCCGACAAGCGCTATCGAGTGCACGAACGGCGTATACGCGCGGCGGTTGTAGCCGTCGCGCAATTGTCGCAAAAAGGATATCAGCGTCCCTTCACCCAAGCAGTCCGCCTCGTCGAATAGAATTACAAGAGGTTTGTCCAACGGCTTGCAAAACACGACGAGCTCTGTGTTCAGCACGTTTGCGTAATCCATGTAATCGGCATTCGAGGCGAACCTGCTTGCACTTGGAATACCGGACAGTGCAAATGCGTGCTTTATTTTTTTAACTATGCTAGGGATGCCGTCTTTTGGGTCATCAATGCCTTGCGCTATCTCAAGCGAGCAGTACAGCGCGTAATATATGCCGCCTTCGTTCAGCCGCTGCTCCAGGTCCTGCAGGTACGTAGTCTTCCCGCTTTGGCGCGCGGCGTGGATGACAAAATACTGCCTCATTTCTATAAGCCGCTCAACCCCGCTAAGGCGGGACGCCGCCTCTATCATATAGTGCTCTGCCTTGTTGCATGGCCCCGCTATGTTGAAATACCGCATCATTTTGGCTGTGTCCCCTCAAATGAATATTGCCTGGACAATAGACAGTATAGCACATGCGCCGCGAGTGGTCAAACACAGGAAGGGCCTTAGGGGCGGCGGTTGCGTCGTATGCAGACATGGCAAAGGCATATGGCCGGTCATACCTCCGGCGGGGTACTTTTCGAGCCGCCGAAAAGTACCCAAAAGGCGGCCAAAGGGAGGCTCTCGCCCCCCTTTGGAATCCCCGAAAACGATGGGTTTAGATTGTGTGTGCCCGCTGTCGATTGGTGCCTTTGCGATCAAATCCAAGTGCCGCCGCGCTACGCCCCCTTCACATAACGCCCCATCATCGCCGCGACTTCCGCGCGCGTGGCGGAGCCTCCGGGGTTGACGGTGCCGTCGGGGTAACCGTTGATTATTCCGGACGAGACAGCCCACGCAACGGCGGCCTTCGCCCAATCGGAAATGCTGTCGGCGTCCGTGAACGCAGGTATCGGGACGCCGAGGGCGGCGTCCCCTACGGACGGTTCGCCCGCGAAACGCCACAGCAGCGTCGCCAGCTGCTCGCGGGTC
>JAITEC010000066.1 GCA_031282225.1 Oscillospiraceae bacterium
GCTAAGCGTGCCGTTGGCTATGCCGCGTATGCCGTCCGTGCCGAAATACTTTCCCATGGCAAAAACTCCCAAACAACACTACGATATAGATATTTGCTCCAGCCCTGGAAAATCCAGGCCGAGGCGCTCGTAGGCGGCGCGCGTCACGCACCTGCCCCGTGGGGTACGCGTGAGGAAACCCCGCTGCATCAGGTACGGTTCGTACACGTCCTCCAGGGTTATGGATTCTTCGTTAATCGTGGCGGCTATTGTGTCGAGCCCCACAGGTCCGCCGCCGTAATTGACGATTATGCTGCGCAGCAGGCGCCTGTCTATCGCGTCTAGCCCGTCGCTGTCGATTTCCAGTCGCGACAGCGCGATATCCGCCGCTTCGATGGTTATAACGCCGTCGCCCATTACCTGCGCGAAGTCGCGGACACGTCTGAGCAGGCGGTTGGCTATTCTGGGGGTGCCCCTGCTGCGCGACGCTATCTCGCGCGCGCCGTCAGGTTCGAGCGGTATGTCGAGCAGGGCGGCGGAGCGGCTTACGATTGTCAGCAGTTCTTCGGGTGAATACAGTTCCAGTTTTATGTCTATGCCAAACCTGTCGCGCAGGGGGGAGGACAGCTGCCCGGACCGCGTAGTGGCGCCCACGAGCGTGAAATTCTTGAGTTCAAGGCATATGGAGGCGGCCGAGGGGCCCTGCCCGATGATAATATCTATTTGCTTGTCTTCCATGGCGGGGTACAGTATCTCCTCTATGGAACGGTTCAGCCTATGTATCTCGTCTATGAACAAGATGTCGTTTTCGCCGAGGTTTGTGAGCAGGGCGGCCAAGTCGCGGGGCTTTTCGATGGCCGGCCCCGAAGTCTTGCGCAGGGCCACGCCCATCTCGGCTGCGATTATTGCCGCCAGCGTTGTCTTGCCTAGCCCGGGCGGGCCGTGCAGCAACACGTGATCCAAGGACTCGCCGCGCAGCCGTGCGCCCTCGATGAATACGGACAGGTTTTCCTTCGCCCGGTCCTGTCCGATGTATTCCGCAAGTGTGCGCGGGCGCAGGGAACCCTCCGCGCCGTCCTCGCGTATGAGCGAGGCGGACAGGAGCCCCCCGTCCTCGCGCGCGTCGCCGCTGTACGCAATGCTCATGGCAACCTCCTTCGCAAGGCGGGTTCACCTCAGGCTGTTTTTTAATACCTGCTTGATGATCTCCTCGACAGTGAGCGCTTGCGCGTCCACGCCGCGCAGCGCGGCGGAGATCTCTCCGGTGCCGTATCCCAACACGGACAGCCCCGCCGCGGCGTCCTTCAACTTTACGCCCTGTTCCGTATCGCCATATGCGACGGGAGCGTATCCCGATGATTTCATGGCGGCGGCCTCGCGGCTCACCTTGTCTTTGAGTTCAAGCAAGACGCGCTGCGCCAGCTTTTTCCCGACGCCTGGGGCTGCGGTGATGGCGCGCTCGTCGTCGATTATGACGGCAAGCGCGAGCGACTCGGGCGTACACGACGACAGGATGGAAAGGGCGGCCCTCGCGCCTACGCCGGTGACACCTATCAGAAGTTCGAAGCAGCGCTTCTCGCTCATGTCGTAAAATCCGTAGATGTCGAACGCGTCGTCGCGCATTTTGCAATACGTGTAGAGCTTCGTCTTTTTGCCGGGCTCCAAGTGCCGCGCGGTGTTGGACGTGACGCCGCAGGCGAAGCCCGCGCCGCCTACGTCTATTACCGCAAGCTGTGGCTCGATATTCGCCACGGTGCCTTCTAAATAGTAGAACATTCGTCAGCGCCCTTCATTCCAATCAGTGAGCCTGCGAACCGGGCGTGGCAAATGGCCACCGCCAGCGCGTCGGCCGCGTCGTCCGGGCGAGGTGTCTCGTCCATTTCCAGCAGCCTTCGTACCATGTCCATCACCTGTCTCTTGTCGGCGCGGCCGTATCCCGTCACGGCCTGCTTTATCTGGAGCGGCGTGTACTCGTACATCGGCACGCCGCGCTTCTCCCCGGCCAATATCGCCACGCCGCGCCCGTGGGCGACGGACACGGCGGTCTTTTGGTTAGTGTTAAAAAACAGCTCCTCGACGGCCATGCAGTCGGGCGCAAACAGCCCTATGATCTCTTGTATATCGCTGAATATCTGGCTGAGCCGCCTCGCGAGCCGCAGCTCGGGCGGAGTGCTGATAATCCCGTACTTGACAAGCCTTTGGCCGCCCCCGACCGCATCCACCACACCGAAGCCCACAGTGGCTATGCCCGGGTCGATGCCTAAAATCACCATAATTATATGTACGCCCTGCCTTGAATTATTACGCCTGTTTAGAAGCGCATTTTAACACAAGGCGGCGCGCGTGTCAAATATGGGACAGCAGTGTGTCGCTGTCAGCACCTCAAAGCACCTCAAACTCAATCCGTAAACTCGGGTCGGTTTCAACCATTGCTATTATCTCATTGTACTTTTCTGTGGTTTCGGCTATTTTTGCATATCTATAAAACCGCCTTTCTGCGAAAGGCACCGACGGGGTTATGAAAAGCGGTGCAGTTCGCTGTTTGAAAAATGTGCTATACTTGCATCTGGAGAGTTGGCACACTACAGAGCCCGTGGAGGTGAGTGGCGGGGCGGTATAGCGGCCACCCCGCATTTCTATATGGTGTCGGCTGCCCGTAAAGGCATCAACGAATGGAGCAAACAACAGCCCGTAAACTTATCTCTTACAAATCGACTCGATTTTGCCGGGCGGCCAGTCCCTGCCGACTTCTCCGAATATATATTCGGAGGTTTGCCATGTTCAAAATCTTCCGCAAAAACTGCTGCGGCCTAGATGTCCACAAGACTTGGATTTACGCCTGTATCGGTATAACCGACGCGAATGGGCTGACAAACTACAAGGAGGCTCGGTTTTCTTCGTTCTCCAAAGGGCTGCGCGAGCTCGCCGACTGGCTTGCGAAGTTCGACTGCATGGACGTCTGCATGGAATCGGCGGGGAGGTTCTGGGTCCCCGTGTTCAACGTCCTTGAGAAGACCTGCTGGGTCACGCTCGCGCACCCGAAATACACCAAGCCGCAGAAAGGCAACAAAACTGACCGCAAAGATGCGAAGTGGATTTGCAACCTATTCATGTGCGATATGACTAAGCCCAGTTTTATCCCTCCGCCGGATATCCGCCACCTCCGCGACTTGGTGCGCTATCGGGTCAAGTTGACTAATATGCTGACCGGGGAAAAGAACCGCGCCCAAAACTGCCTGACCGTTTCCAATTTGAAGCTGGACGATGTCTTTTCTGACGTGTTCGGCAAATCGGCGCGGTCAATCACGGAACACATCCTTGCACACCCCGGCGAAACTTTCGATTCAGAAATCGGCGCCGAGATGTCCGTGTTCCCGACGGCCAAGCATCTCAGTTCTTGGGCAGGCTGCTGCCCCCGCAACGATTCCAGCGGCGGCAAGCGCAAGGGCTCCCGAATATCCCGCGCCGGATCGCACATCAAGCCGCTTCTCGTTCAGGTGGCCAACGCCGTAGTCAGGTCGGACAAGCATCCTGAATGCAAAGAGCGCTACCGCAGGCTAAAAGCACGCCGGGGTCACAATAAAGCCATCATCGCTATCTGCCGTATGCTCCTGACCGCTATCTGGAACATACTCTCCAAAGTTGAACCCTACAATCCCGACGGCTATCTCACCGACCGCACCGCCGAACCGTCGAAAGTGCTTTCGACTTCTCAAGCCTTGAGCCTTTTGCGTCTGAAAGGTTATATCATCAAGGACGATCTGTCGCACCCGCCTTCTCCCGCTTAGTCTGCTCATACATCAAAATTTTCGGCCGCTTCTGTCTGTCTGCTTTGCTATGCCTTCCTTTAGGGCGGCTCGTAATCTCTCTTTTTCAAACTTTTCTGCTCCCTCAAAGAAGCTGTGTTCGCTGACATTCGGAGATAAGAATTGCTGAATATCATTATACGTCTTCATGGGTTAACGGCATGACCACATCTCTCAACTTCCCCAATTATCACAATGCCGCGTCAGTTTCTTTCATTTTACGTTCAAGCTCATAAAATGCTCCAAAAGATTCGATGACGGTCATACCCCTTAGGCATCCACTGTCGTCAACTTTAGGAATGGTTCGTTAAAATGCACAAATAACGAGGCGCAAAATTGTACAAATTGCCTATTGACAAATGGCGCGGCGCCCCAAAATTTTTGT
>JAITEC010000101.1 GCA_031282225.1 Oscillospiraceae bacterium
TATGACAATTTTTGCTCCGTCGCACGGGGCGCACTCCTGCGCAAAAATTCTTTTCGCCGTAGGCGAAAAGGACGAGAGGGCGAAAATGGCTGCAAACGAATTTATTCCATGGGATAACAGGCTTGACAAGGCGCGACAGTTGAAGTAATATGTTATTGTTATTACAAATTGTAACTATCTTTTGTAATAAATGCATCAAATGGTGGATATAATGTAAATAACAATAACTATTGCGGGGGTATATCGTCAAGTGTTATCTATCAGATGGGTGTGCGGCGAGTTGGCCGCGCGCGCGCGCAATGCCGCGCTGCGTGGCGCGTGGCGCGCGGCGCTGGCGATCGTGTCGGCTGGCGCGGCGGCGATAGCGGCGGGACTCGTCCTCAATTCGTTCATGAGCTATGCTATCTATTTGGATGAAGAGCCTGTGGACGAACTGCTGTATGTGCTTGAGGTTGACGGAAAGGCAGCCGGCGCCGCAAGCGACAGCGCGGCGCTCGAGGGCATCATAAGCGGCGTAATGGACGCGTACTCAACAGACGACACGGTTTCAGCCCGTGTACTGGAGACTGTGAGGGTCACGCGGCGGGCGGTGGAGGCCGGCGTGGCGCGCGACGAGGCGGATATAATAGCCAACCTGTCGCCCGGTGGGGGAGAAGCCGCGCTGACCGTGGAGACCGTGGAACTCGTGCAGTCGGAGGCCGTAGTGCCGTTCGAGGTGGAATATGTTCCCAATGACCAGGCGTACGACGGAGAGAGCGGCGTGATAGGCGGCGGGAAAAACGGCGCCATGCTCGTGACGACGGAGCGCGTGCTGATAAATGGACGCCTGCGGTCGATAAGGCAGGCAGGTACCGTGACCTTGGAAGAGCCTGTTAACCTGGTGGTGGCGGTGGGCACAAAAACGCGCCCTGCCACCGCGTCGTACGGTGAGTATATCATGCCGGCGGACGGGCGGATCACATCGTATTTCGGGTACCGCGCATCTTCGATAGGCTCATCTAACCACCAGGGCATAGACATTGCCGGCAAGCTCGGGCAGGAGATCCGCGCGGCGGACGGCGGGGAAGTTGTATACGCGGGCAGCGGTTACTCGGGGTACGGGAACTTGATACAGGTGCGGCACGACAACGGCGACGTGACGTACTACGCGCACTGCGACGAATTCGTGGCAGCCGTGGGAGAGCGCGTCGCGCGCGGGCAGGTCATAGCTCGCATGGGCCGCACGGGTGTGGCCAGCGGCGTTCACTGCCATTTCGAGATCAGGGTGGACGGCGAGCCGGTGGACCCGCTTGGCATTATAAAATAGCGCGCCGGGGGACCGGTTACCGGGAGAATACGCAGGCGCCCGAGGCGTCAATGGCTACCGTGAGGGGAAGCTTCTCGACGGTGAGGAGCTTTATCGACTCGCAGCCGAGTTCCGCGTACGCTACCTCCTCGGCCGATGTGACGCAGCGCGCTATGAGCGCGCCGGCGCCGCCCACGGCGCAGAGGTACAAGGCGCGGTTTTTGACAATAGACGCGCGGACGGCCTCGGAACGCTCGCCCTTGCCTATTGTGGCGGCGAGCCCCATGTCGTAGAGCCTTGGAGTGAACATGTCCATGCGACCGGATGTAGTCGGCCCGCATGAGCCCACGGCCATGCCGCCTTTCGCGGGCGTGGGGCCGGTATAGTATATTATGGCGCCGCGCGCATCGAACGGCAGCGAGCCGCCACTGTCGAGCAGGAGGGAGAGCGCCTTGTGGGCGGCGTCGCGCGCGGTAAAAACGCCGCCGCTCAGCAGGATCCTGTCGCCCGCGCGCAGCTGTTCCGCAGCGTCCCGCAGCTGCGGCGCCTCAATTTCAAATACCCGCTGCGGCATAAATTCCATCGGGCGCCATGTCGTCGTCGGGTTGCTCGAATACGGCTACGGGCGCCGGGGCGTATGCGTAAATCGCCTGCACGCAAACCGGCGCTGGCTCCGGCTCAGACTCGGACTTGGACTCCGGCTCAGACTCGGACTAGGACTCAGGCTCGGGCTCGGACTCGGACTCGGGCTCGGACTCGGGCTCGGACTCGGGCTCGGGCTCGGACTCGAACTTGGATTCCGGCTCGGGCTCCGGCTCGGGGATACTGCCGCCGTCGGCGCGCCATTGCCCGTCTGTTACTGCTTGGCGGAGCGTATCGAAAACCTCGCTTAGCCGGCCTATGACGCCGTCGATGGTCTCCTGCCTTACAGCGCGGGCGCGCGCGTCCGCCGCACGCGCCTCCTCGCGCAGGCCGGCGCTCTCCCGGCGCAGCGCCTCGGCCTGACTGTATGCGGCCTCGGTCTCCCGGCGCAGCGCGTCCGATTCCAGGCGCAGCGTGTCCGATTCATGGCGCAGCTTGTCCGCTTCGGTTTCCATGCCGTTTATTTTCTGGCGGAGCGCCTCCGCCTCGGCGCGCAGCCCATCGAGCTCCTGTTTCGTTTGGGTGGCGTCTTGCCACATCCGCTCCGCGTCTTGCCGCAGTTGCCCCACCTCGGAGGCGGCGCGCTCTGCGTCGGCCTTATATTGGTCCCGGGCCTGCGAGAGCTCCATTATGTATGCGACCACATCCTGCCTGTTGAATCCCCCGAAAAGCGTGCGCCTAAAGCGAGTGATCTCTCCTAGCATATCCACAACTCCAATAATTTTATAAAATAACGGGCATTGCGAGAGCGCGCGTTATCCGGCGCGGCGTATATCGTTGATGCCCGCGATAGCCATGAGCTTGGCCATGGCGGCGACCAACGCGTCGCGGTCGCTCACTTCCATTGTGACCGAGACGGTGACCCTCGCCCCGTCCAGGTTCTTCGCAGAAAACGACAGCATGCGTATTTTCATCGCGTTGAGCACCGTGGCGATGTCTACCACGAGACCCGAGCGGTCGGTGGCTATTATCGACAGCGCCGTGGGGTAGAAGTCCTCGGCGCTGTCCGCCCAGCGAACGCGTACCCAGCGGCTGCGCTCTTGGGGGTCGCGGGACGAGTTGATGTAATTTATGCAGTCGTCCCTGTGGATGGAGACGCCGTATCCGCGCGTGACGAATCCCACGACGGAGTCCCCGGGCACAGGTGTGCAGCACCGCGCAAATTTGACGAGACAGTTGTCCAATCCCTCCACTGTGACGCCGCGCGAGGGCTTTCGGGAGGGTGTTGGCGCGCGTTCCGCCGCCGCTTCGCGCGCCTCGCGCTCGTCTTTGTCCTTCCCTCGGGTTATCACGCGCACGTCGTCGCGTATGCGGTTTACGGCTTTTTGCGCCGTTATGCCCCCGTAGCCTATGGCGGACAGCAGGTCTTCCAGCGAGGGAAAAGCGAGCTTTTTCAAGACGCGCGGCAGCACGTCTTCGCGCGTAATGTCGTGCATCTGGAAATTCGCGCGCCTCAGTTCCGCCTCGAACGCGATGCGCCCGTGGACGATGTTTTCCTCGCGCTTTTCTTTTTTGAACCACTGCCGTATCTTGTTGCGCGCCTCAGGGCTTTTCACGATGCCCAGCCAGTCGCGGCTCGGGCCTTTTGACGCGCCTTGCGTGAGCACCTCCACGATGTCGCCGTTTTGGAGGACGTGGCTGTACGGCACGATGCGCCCGTTTACAATGGCGCCCGTCATGCGGTTGCCTATGGCGGAGTGGATGCTGTACGCGAAGTCTATAGGCGTCGCGCCCGCCGGCAGATTGATGACATCGCCGCGCGGCGTGAACACGAAGACCTCGTCTGAGAACATGTCCGTCTTCAGCGCTTGGAAAAAGTCCTGCGCGTCGCTGTCCTGCTGCGACTCCAGGAGGCGGCGGATCCACGCGAACCTCTCTTCGCCGGCCACCTTGCCCGCGGCGCCCGCCTTGTACTTCCAGTGTGCGGCGACGCCGTACTCCGCTATATGGTGCATGTCCCACGTGCGTATCTGCACTTCAAACGGCACGCCGTCCGCGCCGATCACCGTGGTGTGCAGGCTTTGGTACATATTTGGCTTGGGGGTGGAGATGTAGTCCTTGAATCTGCCGGGGATGGGGTGGAATATCTCGTGTATATGCCCCAGCACGTTATAGCAGTCCGCCGTGTCGCCCACTATGACGCGGAACGCGTACAGATCGAGTATCTCGCCGAACGTCTTGCCCTGCGATTCCATTTTGCGAAAAATGCTGTAGATGTGCTTTATGCGCCCGTAAACCTCGCTCTCGCGGCTGACCTCGCGCAGGCGCTCACGTAT
>JAITEC010000107.1 GCA_031282225.1 Oscillospiraceae bacterium
GACAGGGGATCGGGCGTGCGGTGGCAAAAGCGCTGGCAGCGGAGGGCGCCCGAGTCGTCACAAATAATCGCGCCCCCATATTGGGGCACAACCCGCTAAACCAGCTCGACGACGAGAAACTCGGACGCATGGACGGGCAGATGCGCGAGTGGGTCCTCCGGGAGATGGACACATACACCGGCGATGCGGAGACTACAGCTGCGGAGATCAGGTCCGACGGCGGAGAGGCGACGGCGTGTTTTGCCGATATAACCGACTTCAACGGCGCGAAAAGGCTGGTAAATACGGCAATTGACGTATACGGGCAGGCGGACATTGTCGTCAATGTCGCGGGCGCTTTTGGGTTTTCCCCGTTTGAGAAGATCTCAAAAGATCTGTGGGACAAAGTCAACGCAGTAAAACCCACGGGGTATTTTTACGTGCTTCGCCACGCCGTCCCGCACATGAAGAGGAGAAAATGGGGGCGCATAATAAACTGCACCTCCGGCGCTTTTATGGGCGGTCCCATCCGGCAGGCGGAGTACAGCGCGGCAAACGCGGGGGTGCTCGGCCTCACGTGGGCGCTCGCTTGCGAGCTCGCGGAGGACGGCATAACCGCAAACGCCTTCGCGCCGGGCGCAAAGACGAGGGCGTCGGTGGACATGGAGGTGTTCGATAAAGTCGTCGCCGAAGACGAGCGATCAACGGCTACCGGAGTGCCGATAGTCACATACGACGGCACCGAACCGCCGGAGCTGTTCGCGCCGTTCATCGCGTATCTGGCGTCGGACGAGGCGTCGCACGTCACCGGCTCCGTATTCGCTACGATGGGAGGCTTTATCGCCAGGTACTCAAATCCGGTGTTTGAGGCCGATATGTTTGAAAAAGACGGGTGGACGTTCGAGAAGGTCATGGCGACCGCGCCGTCCACTCTGTTCAGGGATTACAGGAACATAAACGCGGGACCATTGAGAGGAGATGTGTAATAATGTATCAGTTCAGGCCGGTATCGGGGCGAATAGCGCTCATGCGCGAGCTCATACGCGACCGCGTCATACAAACGGATTCCGAGCGCGCCATGATAGTTACACGCGCGTATAAGGAGCATCTAAACCTTGTGCCGACTATCAGAAGACCGACGATACTTAAGGCCGTGGCGGAGAACGTCACGCTGCGCGTAGAGGACTTCGACGTGCTCGTGGGCAACAGGGGGCGGTATTTTTGCAGCAGCCCCGCTTATCCCGAGCGCGAGGAGGGACCGGGATGGGTCGTGGACTCCGTTGGCAACGGCGAGTGGCGTTTGGGCGACGACGGATTGTATCACAACCCCGAGACAGACGATCTGCGCCTGTCTGTATCCCAGGAGGACGCGGACGCGCTTGCGAGCATACAGGAATTCTGGAAGGATAAGTCCTTCTGCTGCGTGGGCGACGGCTGGGCGCCGGACGGGCTCGACGAGCTGTGCAGGCTGGGGGCGACGAAGCACAGCACGTTTATGAAGCATCTCATAGGCTGCCGTCCGGGACACCTGATAGCGGGTTTTGACAAGATAATCAACGTGGGCTACGGCGCCATACGCAAACATGCGCAGGACTGGCTCGACGAACACTTCGGCAACATAATGGGCGAAGACGTAAAGAGATGCCTGTTCTACTCATCGGCTGTCATCGCCTGCGACGCGTGCATCATTTTTGTGCGCCGCTACGGCGACGAGTGCGCGAAAAAGGCGGAGACGGAGCGCGACCCCGCGCGGCGCGCCGAGCTGCTCAAAATGGCCGACAGCCTGTACTGGATATCCGAAAAACCGGCTCGCACGTTCTGGGAGGCCGCTCAGGCGGCGCTGCTGTACGAGTTGCTGCTGTATCAGGACGGGTGCATGGCGTTCTCCATCGGGCGCTTCGACCAGTTCACGAGGCGGCAGTTTGAAAACGACATGAAAAACGGCACTCTCACGCTCGAAGAGGCGCAGGAAATTACAGACGCGTTCTTCCTCAAGCTCAACAGTTTCTACGGGGGCGCGCCGCAGTTCCTTGTCCATATGATAGGCGCGAACACATATCAGCACACCACGATAGGCGGCGTGGACAGGAGCGGAGCCGACGCTACCAACCCGATAAGCTACATGGTGCTCGAGTCCATAGCCAGGTTGCAGCTGCACGACCCGACGATATCGCTGCGCATAAACAAGGACACACCGCCGGAGATATGGGAGCTGGCCATTGAGACTACGAAGCTCGTGGGCGGCCTGCCACTGTTCCAAAACGACGATGTGATAATACCGGGGCTCATGAAGGAAATAGGCTTCTCGCTCGAGGACGCGCGCGACTACGCCATCATGGGGTGCCAGGAGATAGTGGGGCCGGGCACCGAGTACCCGTGCGCAAACGGCAACACGCCGCCGTATTCCAGCCTGCACTACGGCACGGTGATGGACATGGCGATAAACGACGGAAAAAATCCGTTTAACGGCGAGCAATGCAGCGTGCACACGGGCTATCTATACGAGATGGATTCTATAGAGGAAGTGCGCGAGGCGATGCGCAAGCTCGTGTACTACCTCATAAAGCTCCAGGTGAGCATAGACAACTACACCGAATACCTTCACATGTACCACGGCACGGAGAACCTGATCTCTCTGAGTATGGAGGGATGCATGGAAAACGGCATGGACTGCACGTGGGGCGGCTGCAAGTACAACTCCTACGGCGGCACGGCCACGGGGCTGGCCACGGTGGCCGACAGCCTGACGACTATCAAGTATATGTGCTTTGACAAGAAGCTCGTGTCCACGCGCGAGCTTTACGACGCTGTCATGGCAAACTGGGAGGGGCACGAGGACCTCCGCCAGCGAATTATCAATGAGGTGCCGCACTACGGCAACGGCGACCCCTATGCCGACATGGAGATGAAGTGGATCTGCGACACGTATTACAACGCGTGCAAGGAGTGCTACAGTATGCGCTCAAAAGTGTACAAGGCGGGGCTCTACGGCGCCTCCGACCATGTGACGCAGGGGTATACGACATGGGCCACGCCGGACGGCCGGCTCAGCGGCGAGCCTATTGCGGACTCGAGCTCTCCGTGCCAGGGGCGCGACATGAACGGGCCGACGGCGGTGTTCGTCTCGTCGTGCTGCTTTGACCACACAAAGTACATAGACGGCCTGGCGGTGAACTTGAAGATACACCCGAGCGCGCTCAACGGCGAGGACGGCATTGAGAAGCTGCGCGACATGACGCTCACGTATTTCGACAACGGCGGCATGGAGGTACAGTACAACGTGGTGTCCGCTGATGTGCTGCGAAAAGCGCAGGACGATCCCG
>JAITEC010000109.1 GCA_031282225.1 Oscillospiraceae bacterium
GTAACATATGTTTGCCCAACCGCCGAGCACTTTTTGGCACGACGCCGCCTGTTCGCGCGCGGAGCCGTCGCCCGGTTTGTTGGCGAATACGCAAGAGCCCAGCGCGGTATCTTCCGCCGAGCCGCCGAAGAGCCGGAGCGCCTCGCGCGCCTCCGCCGCGTCGCCGCCGTCCCGGAGCGCCCGATCCTGCGCCCTGACAGCCTTGCTGCGCGCCACGTAATCGGGACAGCGGCGGTGGAGGGCGAACTCCGAGAGCGCCTCGGGATTGGAGCGATACGATGATGTCTCGCCCGAGGGTATCAGCTCGTCTGTTGTCGTCACCTCGTCGCGTATCACGGCGCACAGGCGCAGCAGGAGGTTGTCGCGCATGGGGGCCATATCCGGCCAGTCGGCGATATTGGGTCCCAAGGCAAGCGGCTGGGAGGGGCGGGGGTGCCCGAAGCCGTTGTAACAGCGTTTTTCGTACGCTGATCCGTCATATACATACTCGCGTGGCGCGATCTCGTAGTCGATGTCGGTGGCAGCTGTCAGTATCCCGCCGCGCAGCGCAGTGGCGGCTATGCTGCGCGCGTCCATCAGAGCCACGGCCGCTATCTGTCCGCTGCCCGGCTTTGATCCCTCGCGCGAGGCGAAGTTGCGCGTTGCGTGCCTTATCGAAAGCGTGTTGTGGGCGGGTGTGTCGCCCGCGCCGAAGCACGGTCCGCAAAAGGCGGGTTTTATAACGGCGCCCGACTCCATGAGCGATGCTGACACGCCGTTTCGCGTAATGGCAAGCCCCACAGGCGAGGATGCCGGATACACGGACATATTGAAATAACCGTTGCCTATGCCGTGCCCGCGCAGTATGTCGGCCGCCTCGCAAATGTTTTCAAACATGCCTCCGGAGCAGCCGACTATCACGCCCTGCTGCACGGAGATACTGCCGTCCTTATTTATATGCCTGAGCAGATCCAATTTGACGCTCCCGCCGAGTTCGGCGCTGCACTCGGACTCTATCCGGGCGAATATCCGCTCCGGGTCGCGCAGCAGCTCGCGGATGGCGTATGCCTTAGACGGGTGGAACGGCAGTGCTATCATGGGTTCCGCGCGCGACATGTCCACGGTTATCATAGAGTCGTAGTACGCGCCCTCCCCGGGCGCCAGATCGATATAGCCCTCCGGGCGCCCTATGTCCCCGTAGTATTTCCGGACGGCGCCGTCGGTCGCCCATATGGAAGACAGGCAGCCCGTCTCCGTCGTCATGACATCTATGCCTATGCGGAAATCCATGGACAGCCCTGCGGCGCCGGGGCCCGTGAATTCCAATATCTTGTTTTTTACGAGCCCGCGCGGGAACGTGGCGCTCACCAGGGCGAGAGCTATGTCGTGCGGGCCCACGCCGCGCGGGGGCGTGCCCTCAAGCCATACGAGAACGACCTCCGGCGCCGGAATGTCGTATGTTTTTCCGAGCAGCTGCCGGACGAGTTCCCCGCCGCCCTCGCCGATGCCCAGGGCGCCATAGCACCCGTACCGCGTGTGCGAGTCGGAACCCAGGATCATCTTGCCGCACCCGGCCAGCGCCTCGCGGGCGTATTGATGTATGACCGCCTGGTTCGCGGGCACATATATCCCGCCGTACTTCACCGCCGCAGACAGCCCGAACACGTGGTCGTCCTCGTTTATGGTGCCGCCCACCGCGCAGAGGCTGTTGTGGCAGTTAGTCAGCGCATACGGAATTGGAAACTCCGTCATCCCTGAGGCGCGAGCTGTTTGAACAATGCTGACATACGTTATGTCGTGCGATATGAGCGCGTCGAATTTGACGCTCAGCCCGCCGCGCATCCCGCCTGTATCGTGCGCGCGCGCTATCTTGTAGGCAATGGTGCGCTCACGCGCGCTGCCGGGATCCGCCGCGCCGACCTCGCACGCGAGCGCTGCCGCCACGGGCTTCCCGCCGGCAAGATAGACTCCCCCGTCGGACACTTTCACAAATGACATCGGCTGTTTCTCCGTTCCTCATATGCTCGTTTGTTACGGCGCAGCCGTAATAAACGAAATGATTCTACCACATCTCGCGGCGCTTGAAAAGTGCGGCCGGGTGTGGTAGAGTAACTTACAGTACAGACGAGATATGGGGGAGATGTTGCCTGTGAGCATTATTGACGCATACGACAGTTCGACGGAGGCGGTCTTGCAGCCGGGCGATATAGCCGCCGCTGTGCCGGGGTTCCCGGAAGTGGCGGTGGCGGCGTTTCAGCTCGGCGCGGTGGACGCGCTCGTGACGGCGCGCAATCTTGCGGCCATAGACGAATTCCGTGTTGGGCGCCCCGTGCCGATTTACGCAGCCGGCATTGGCGACGGCGCGGCGGCGCGCGATGCCGCAGTATACTGGACGCCGCTCGGCGGACCGCTGGCGGCGGTAGCGATGGAGGAGATCATAGCCAAGGGGGCGCGCAAATTCGTGTTCTTCGGCTCTTGCGGCGTCCTGGACAGCGCCTTGGAGGCGGGGCACTTCATAGTCCCCACATACGCTTACCGGGACGAGGGGACGAGCTATCACTATGTCCCGGCGGGCGATTGGATGCGGGTGGAGACTGCCGGGCGCGTGGAAGAGATATTCCGGGAACTCGGCGTAAATTTCGTCAGCGGGCGAGTGTGGACCACGGACGCGCTCTATCGCGAGACGCGTGGCAGGGCGCGAAAGCGCAGGGAAGACGGCTGCATTGCCGTGGACATGGAGTGCGCGTCCCTCGCCGCCGTCAGCGCGCACCGGGGTGTGCCCGTATACCATTTCCTATACGCCGAGGACAGCCTGGACGGGCAGGAGTGGGATCGCAGGACGATGGGGAGCGTGGCGTCCGACGCCCATGGGCGGTATATGGACCTGGCGCTCGAAATAGCGGCGAGGGTTTGACAGTGGCGAATTTGGAGAGCGCCATGAGGGGCGAGGAACTCGCGGCCATGCGTCTGCGGGTGTTGTTTAGGCGATACGGGTACGCGCGGTTCGACATGAGCAAGTTTGAGGAGTATGAGCTGTATTCGCGCAACAAGAGCTTCCTCGCCTCTGACAGCATAATAACGTTTACGGGCGCGGGCGGCAGGCTGATGGCGCTGCGCCCGGATGTCACGCTGTCCATAGTCAAGGCGGCGCCCGGAGGGGGGCCGCCCCGCAGGCTTTACTACAGCGAGAACGTATACCGCCCCAGGCATGCCGGGCGCGAGGTCAGCGAGCGGATGCAGGTTGGGCTGGAGTGCATAGGGGAGATAGGCGCGTACGAGATGGGCGAGGTTCTCATGCTCGCCTCGCGCAGCCTTGGCGAAATAGGCGGGCGGAACTGCCTGTGCCTGTCGCACATGGGCTTTTTGACCGGCCTGCTGCGCGGCGCCGGCATAGAAGGGCAGCCGGGCGAACAGCTGCTCTCACGCGTGGGCGACCGCAGCGAGTCCGAGATACGGCGCCTGTGCGGCGAATACGGGCTGGACGGCGGATTCACCGAAAAATTCGCGAGCCTCGCGGGGCTATATGGCCCCATCGCGGAGCGGATATACGATCTGCGCGCCCTGAGCGTGAACGGCGAGACAGAAGCGGCGATCGGTGAGATTGAGCAAGTGTGCCGCATAGCGCGGCGCCTGGGCGCCCCCGGCGACATCAATATTGATTTCTCGATAGTCAACGACATGAACTATTACAGCGGCATAATATTTCAGGGCTTTGTCGAGGGGATACCGGCGGCAGTGCTGTCCGGGGGAAGGTACGACAAGCTGCTGCGGCGGTTCGGCAAGTTCTCGGGCGCCATAGGCTTCGCGGTGTACGCCGATATGCTGGAGGGCTCGCGCGGCGGCGAGGACCGGCCGGACGCGGACGTGCTGGTGCTGTACGGCGAGGGGGACGACCCGCTGGAGATTGCCGCTGCCGTGCGCGATATCGCAGACGGTGGCGAGAGCGTGTGCGCCATGAGCGAGGAGGGCGACCTCAAGTACGGGCGGCTTGTGCGCCTATCGGAGCGCAGGGGCGCGGGCATTTGAGCGGGCCTATAAAGATAGCGCTGCCCAAGGGGAGGCTGGGGGAGAGCGTGTACGCCATGTTTGAAGCTGCGGGTTATGGCTGCCCCGATGCCGCCGAGGACAGCCGCAAGCTGTTTTTTGAGAGCGCCGACGCGCGTGTGCGCTACTTCTGGGCAAAGCCCGCAGACACGGCGGTGTACGTGGAGCGCGGCGCGGCGGACATCGGCATAGCGGGCAAGGACATATTGCTGGAGCACTCGCCCGACGTATATGAGCTTTTGGACCTGGGCGTCGGCCGCTGCCGCATGGCGGCGGCGGCAAAGAAGAACTTCGAGGACTACGGCACGGGCCCGCTGCGTGTCGCCACCAAGTACGCCAACATAGCGCGCGAATACTACGGCGGTCGCGGCAGGGAGATAGACATAATTAAGCTGGGTGGTTCCATAGAGCTAGCTCCCATAGTGGGTCTGTCCGACGTGATAGTGGACATAGTGGAGACCGGCAGGACGCTGATAGAAAACGGCATGGAGCCCATACAGGTAATAACGGACATAAGTGCCCGCCTAATCGCCAACAAGGTCAGCTACAGGTTCAGGCACGCAGAAATAACACAGCTGTGCGAGCGGTTGACGGCGGTGTAGTCCCGTTGTATAATCCTACCCATGGACACTGAAAAGAAGCTGGGGGTTTACGTACATATACCGTTTTGCGCGAGCAGGTGCGCGTATTGCGGGTTTTATTCCACGGCCGGCAAGGACAGGCTCATGCCGGACTACCAGTACGCGCTGCTGCGGCACATCAAGGAGTACGCGCCGCAGCTGGACGGGTACGTGGTGGATTCCGTGTACTTCGGCGGCGGCACGCCCAGCTATTATGGCTCGGGCAGGCTCGTCAGCCTGTTCAACGCGCTGAAAAAGCACGGGCACGTGCTGCGCAGCGCGGAGGTGACGGCGGAGGTCAACCCGGACAGCATAACAAAAGAGGACGTGCAGGCACTGTACCGTGCGGGGTTCAACAGGCTGTCGATAGGCGTACAGTCGGCCAGCGACTCCGTTTTGAAGAGCCTTGGCAGGCGCCATAATTTCGCGAGGGCGGAGGAGGCGGTGCTCGACGCGCGAGAGGCGGGATTCAAGAATATCAGCATAGACCTCATATACGGGCTCCCCTCCCAAAAGCGCGACGACTGGGCGGACACGCTCAGCCGGGCCCTCGCGCTGAAACCCGAGCACATATCATGTTACGGCCTGACAATCGAAGAGGGTACGCAGCTGTACGTCTTCAAGGACTCGCCGTTTTTGCCAAGCGACGATGAGCAGGCGGACATGTACTTGTACACCGTGGACACGCTGAGCCGGTTCGGGTACAAGCAGTATGAAGTATCAAACTTCGCGCGGCGCGGATTCGAGTCGGCTCACAACCTCAAATACTGGCTCGGGGGAGAATACCTCGGATTCGGCGCCGCGGCGCACAGCTTCATAGGCGGGCGGAGATACGGCATTGTGTCCGATCTGGAGCGGTACAGCGAGGGCATACTGTACGACAAGTCCATTATTGAGACAAGCGAGGAGCTGTCCGACTTCGAAAAGGCCGGAGAATACCTCATGCTGCGGCTGCGAACCGTGTACGGCATATCCGAGAGCGAGTACTATGAGATATACCATTGCGACATGGATCGCATATTGAGCCGGCTGAGGTATTTCGAGTCCAACGGATGGGCCGAGCGGAACGGCGACAACTGGCGCTTTACCCCGACGGGGTTCCTGCTGTCGAACACGCTGATAGGGCAAGTGCTCGAGGAACAGATGAGGCAGCGCTCGGAGATCAATAAGCCGTGGCTGAAAGCGTCGGGCGGCGAGGATCCGCAGATGACGCTCTTCGCATCAGGCGAGGAGCGCGTACTCAAGCTGTTCTGAGGCAGGGGGGCAAGCTTGACGGTTCAGTCGTTGGCGGCGATCATTTTGATTATGCTCTCGGGGGCGTATATCGTGTCGCGGTATATTGTCACGGCACCTCCGGGCGCCACAGTGTCAGCGCCTTGGTACGACATACGCCTTACCAGGTTTGTCCCGGGGAAGAGCCTGTATTTAATGCCGTTGCGCTCAAAGCTCACGCTCTCGTCCGGCGCCGACCACGTGTACCCGGTGACATCCCCGAGCCCTATGAGCGCCGATTGCAGCGGGTAGTACGTCTGCCCGTAATATACAAACGGCTCCGGAGGCGCCTCGCCCCGGCATGACGCCGCGAGGTGCCCGCTGGGCTTTTCTATATACAGCGAGTCCGAGTAAACCCCTGCGGCGCCGAGATCCCTCAACTGTGCGCACCGCGCGGCGTCGTTTATCGTGTGGACATAGAAATCCACGCCAGCCTCCCGGAGCTGGGCAGCATATTTCTCTGCCTCGATGTCGGGCAGGGTCACTGCCCAAGCGCCCAACCGCCGGGCAGAGTCGGCTACCGCCGCCGGGTCTGCCCGATCCGAGGGCGGCATGGCGTACAGCGTGACGATAATGTCTTTGTACCCGAGCGCCTTGATCTTCCCGAGGTCGGCAAAAGCGTACACCTGAGGTATAAACCGCGCCGTCAGTTGCGGGTATTCGCGCGCTATCATCTCCAAGAGGCCGTAGTCGCCCTCTTTTGTATCCGTTATTATTCTGAGATCCGGGTTTTCGCTCAGGAATTTCACCAGGCGTTCTATGTTAAACGCGGAGTACTTGCAATATATGCGGTAGTTTGCGAACTGGGCGCCGCTCACGGGCTTCGCGGGGGCAAACGGCACCCTGTTCGGCTGCCCCTCCCAGTCGTGCGCGCAGGCGAAGCCGCCGTCGAGGTCGCGCACAAAATCAAGCTCTATCAACGTAATCCCCCTCGCGAGGGACGCCTGCGCCGCCTGTACGGAATTGGAACCGAAATATCCGTCCACTGCCCCTCCCGCATGCGCTACAACCGTAAAACCGGCCCACGGGTCGCTTGCGCCCGAGCCGGAACTAGCCGACGGCACGGCGCCTGCGGGCGGGAAAGACAGCGCGGCGGAGGCGATGAGAGCCGCGATTCGGTTTAAAATTAAAATGGGATTCATATCGCCAGTACCGCCAACTCCTTTGGAAGGGTCGTTATGTTCTCGCAGCCGTCCGCCGTTATGTACAGCACATCTTCTATTCTCACGCCGAAGCGGCCGGGGATGTAGATGCCGGGTTCCGCCGATATTACGGCGCCTGCGGGCAGCGGCTTGTCGTTTGAGTGCGCGGCGTTCGGCTGCTCGTGGATCTCCAAGCCCAAGCCGTGGCCGAAGCCATGGCCGAAGTACTCGCCGTAGCCCGCCTGCTCGATTTCCCGGCGCGCCGCCGCGTCCACGTCCCTGCCCGTTGCGCCCGCGCGCGCCGCCGCTATGCCGCACTCCTGTGCCCGAAGGACCGTGCCGTACACGCGGCGCATCTCGTCCGTAGGCTCGCCGATACAAAGCGTGCGCGTTGTGTCGCTGCACCAGCCGCCTAGCCTCACGCCAAAATCTATAGTGAGAAATCCCGGCTGCAGCTTGCTGTCTGAGGGAACGCCGTGCGGCATGCTCGAGCGCGCGCCGGACACCACTATAGGGTCGAACGACTTGTCCTCGGCCCCGTTTAGCATAAATCTGTATATGAGTTCCGCCGCCAGCTCGCGCTCGGTTATCCCGGCGCATATAAGCGGCAACACCTGCTCAAACGAGCGCTCCGCGACACGCTGCGCCCGCTTCATCGCGTCGAGCTCCGCAGCGCTCTTGACGGAACGCAGCCGGGCGAGCATTTCAGATGCCGCGCACAGCCGCGTATTCGCGTCCAGGCGCTCTCGCCACAGCCCGTAATCCGAGTATGTCATGTACTCGTCCTCGAACCCGACGCTTTCGAACCCGTGTGCCGCCACTATTGCCCTCACCGCGTCGGAGTACCCGTTGCGACCCGATACGAGCGCGACCTCGGCGCCTGAGACTGTGTCCGATGCCGCCTCGAAGTAGCGCGAATCGGTGAAGAACCACGCGCTGTCGCGCGTAACGAGCGCCAAGCCGTCGCTCGACGGGAACCCCGTGGCGAACAACCTGTTTGCAGGGTCTGTTATGATAACGCAGTCGTACGCGGCGCTGCGGAGCGCCTGCATTATCCTGCCGATATTGCCGGACGTGTCTGCCATGTACTCATCTCCCTATGTATTGCCCGCCGTCCAAAACCGGTTTCGCCAGCGCGCGGAACGGCGCTTCCAGCCCGTAGCGGGCCGCTAAAAAGGCGTTGTTGAGCCGGAGTGGCTTTACCAATATCGAAGTGACGCCGGCGCGGTTGGCGGCCAGCGTATCCGTGTATATCTGGTCACCTACGAGCGCGGAGCTGCCGGTCGCGGCGCCGCAGCCGCGCACAGCGGCCAATACGCCCGCGGGCGACGGCTTGCCGGCCGCGTTGATATACCCGATGCGCAGCGACTTGGCAAACTGCTCGGCGCGCCCGCGCTTCCGACTGTTTGATACAATGAACAGCCGGATCCCCTCGGCGCGCAGCGCGTCTGCCCACCGCACGACGCCGTCGTCCGGGGTGTCTGCACCGTACGGCGCTATCGTGTTGTCCAGGTCGAGCATCAAAAAAGTGACGCCTATGCCCCGCAGGAACTCGTGGGATATGTCGGTGACCGCCCCAAACGAGTAAGACGGCACGGGTGAAAAACTCATTATTTTTGCCTTTCGCGAATATTGTTTTGCTATGAACATTTTTTTCGCGGTTCCGCCGGATATGGAGGCGGAGGCCGGGCGGGCGGGCATTGAATTGGCGCACATGGCGTACAGGCAAGAGGGAGGGCACTTGTGCCGCGCCGAAGCGGTGCCTGCGTACACGCGCGGCGGAGTGATGGTGTGTGACGCCGCAGGCCTGCGCCCCGGCGACGGAGCGCGCACACTAGCGCGCGGAATACTCGCCGAATGCGCGGCGCGCGGCTATACGGGCGTCGTATTG
>JAITEC010000113.1 GCA_031282225.1 Oscillospiraceae bacterium
CTATGAACTGCGCAGCGTAAGCCGTCTGCGGGTTTGGGGCAAAGCCGGCCGCTGCCACCGCCGCCCACGGCGGCGCGAGCGCCGCAACCAGCAGCGCTGCCGCGAGGATGGAACCGCAGAGCCTGTGCCTGAGCCGTTTTCGTCCGTCCATCTCTCCCCTTTCGCTTACAGCTGTCAAACTTTTTTGGATTTTTCGCATGTCGAAAAATCCGGCGTCCGTTTTCGCCCCGTATTATGTGACGAATTCCCATCTGTCCCTTACTTTGCCATCCTACTCCTCAGCGGCGCGGGTGTCAAGCGTTTTGCGGGTAATTCTGCGGATTATCTATTCAATTGGCGACAGGTCCGCGCGGCGGCTGGGTGCGCGTTCCAGCGCGCCCTCCAGCTGCCGCAGCGCTTTTTCGATGACGGAGCGGGGGGAGGCGAGGTTGAGGCGCAGGAATCCCTCGGCGCCGGGCTCGCTGCTGAGCAGGATTTTTGCCTCGTCGGCAATAAACGCCTCCAGTTCCCGCGCCCAGAACCCAGCGCGGCGGAAGTCGAGCCACAGCAGGTATGTCCCCTCGGGCTCTGTCCAGCCCACGTCCGGCAGGCGCCCTTTTACGAAATCGCGGGCGTGCGCCACGTTTCCGCCCAGGTACTCCATGAGCTCGTCGAGCCACGGCGCCCCGTGCTCATACGCCGCCTGCGCGGCGACGGCGGGCAGCGCGGACACGCCCAGGTTGCCGCGCGCCTTGTGCTCCTCCTCGAAATCGTAACGCGTGTCGTCGTCGGCTATGAATATGTTTGACAGCGGCGCGCCCGACAGGTTGAACGTCTTCGTCGGGGACATGCACGTTACCGTGTTGTCGAGGAACTCGCGGCTCAGCGAGGCGAACACTGTGTGCCTGTGGCCCGGATACACAAGATCCGCGAATATCTCGTCAGAGATGACTTTTACGCCGTGCCTCATGCATATCTCGCCCATTGAGACGAGCTCATCCTCCGTCCACACGCGCCCCACCGGGTTGTGCGGCGAGCACAGCACGAACGCCTTGACGCCGTTGCGCTCTATTTGGCGCTCAAAGTCGTCAAAGTCCACGCGGTACGCCTCGCCTTCCAGCACGAGCGGATTCTTTACCACCTTGCGGCGGCTCTTCTCAATGACCATGTTAAACTGGTTGTAAGAAGGGGTCTGGATCAGCACGGAGTCGCCCGGCTTTGTGAGCACGGCAATGGCCGTGCTCACGGCCGGCAGCACCCCCTCGGTGAGCGCGAGCCAGCGCGGCTCCACCCGCCAGTTGTGCCGCGACGCAAGCCACTGCCCCACGGCCGTGAAATAACCGCCGCCGGGTTGTGAATAGCCGAACACGCCATGCTCCACGCGCTTTTGCAGCGCCCGGCACACCTCCGGCACCGTCCGGAAATCCATGTCCGCTATCCACAGCGGTATGCAGTTGTATCCCAGACCGTATTGCTCCGCGAAATCGTGCTTGACGGAATTTGTGCGCTTGCGGTTAACCGCCGTGTCGAAATCGTACGGCATATCAGCGCCCCCTAATCGGTTATGTACGCATCGAAGCTGCGAGCGTACCATGACTTGCGGTACGGCAATGGCGCGTTCGCGGAGAGCCGCCTCGGGTACGAGTTGTTTTTAAGCGCGAAAGCAAGCCGACGCACGAGGCTGAACACGCCCGTGTAGCCGAAGAACGTGCGCTCCGTGTCCCACAGCGGCACGGACACAAATCCCGCCTTCGCTATCCACGCGTGCGTGCCGTTGTGAGATATGACTATGTCCGGTTTTAGGTTCTTGAGCTGGTTGATGAGTTCAAACGGCTGGTTACTGACGGTCAACGGCACGTCGGGCAACTCGTCCGCCATGTCGGCGAGCACGGGGTCCGCCCCGGTGTCGTAGTGGTACGCGCGCACGCCTATGACGTCCAGCCCGAGTTCGGAGAGCATAACGGCCTCCGCGCCCGTTCGGATCACCCCACCGGCAATGAGCACGCGCTTGCCGGCCAACAGCGGCAAAAAAGGTTCTATCGCCTCGCGGCATCGGCGCTCCTCGTCCGCTATCAGGCTGGCCGCCCTGTCCGCCACGCCAAAGCTGTCAGCTATCTCCATCAGCCACTCGCGCGTCCCCGCGAACCCTAGCGGCATGCCCTTTATGATATATGGGATATTGTATTTCTCGTGCAGGTACGCGAGGATATAGTCGTCGTGCACGTTGCACATACTCACGTTGAGCCCACCGAACGAGACCATGCGCAACTCGTCGGCGCTGCAGTACTCAGCGTAGATGCGCGCCCTCAACCCGACGGCGCCGAGCAGGCGCGCCATCTCCTCCTCGTCGCCGGCGCCTATGGACGTGGCGTTCCAGATGTTCACCGTAGAGCGCTTGTCGCTGTTGAACCGGCGCAGCTTCGCCGCGTAATCAGGGTCGGCGCGCTCCACGGGGCGCCAATCGCGGTACGCAATGGGCTCCAGCGGCACGCGGGACAGCAGCGCGTGGTAGAACGCGTCGTACGCGCTCGCGACGACGCGGCTTTTGAATCCGGGGCAGTGGAGCGCCGTTATTATTGCCTCCGTGTTCTTTTCCACGGAGCGGATTACCTCGTCGATGTCGTCCCCTATTATATTCGGAGCGCAAGTCGCCACTACGAATATTATCTCCGGGTGGTACTCGCGGTCGGCGTAGAGTATCGTCTCGCGGAGCTTGCTCCCGCCGCCGCCGATGACGTCGATCTCCGTTAGATTCGTGGACAGCCACACGGGCATCGACGGCTGTTTGCCGCGCCGCGCCTTTCCGCGAGCGGCGTTTGGCGCCAGCTGTGCCATTGTAGCCCCGCAGCCGATCGGCGCGTGCATTATTATGGCGCAGTTGTCCACGGTCGCCGCCATCATGAGCGACAGCGACATCTGGCAGACATTGGCCTGCCAAAACCTCCTCCCTTTCGACAGCAGGCACCCCGATCGCGCGCAGTCGATGACGTCGCATCCGCGCCCGGAGTAACTGTCTCCTATGATGAGCCGCGCGTCGCGTACCGGCGGTTCCGCCTTGTCGTAATGGCCCACTGTGCGGTCCCCTCCTATCTTCCCGAAAAAATCGAACTTAGCAAATCCTCGAACAGGTGCAGCCCCCCGCGAAATCCCGCGTAGCTCCTGTCGGTTATTAGCCTGTTATACACGGGGAAGCTTACGGCAAGGCTTGCGGCCCCCCGCGAGGCGGCAAGCTGTTTTTCCAGTGAGCTGCCCACTATGTACAGGGGCGTTATATCGTCAAAGTACCTCCGGCCCCGGTTCTCAGGGTGCCTGCGCGATATGGCGCGTGCAATGCGGCTTGTGTCCGTCTCAAAGATCATCTCGGCGCCGATATCCTCAAACGCCGCCGCAAGCGCGCCCTTTTGCCCGTCGTTGAGCGTATCTGTCACATACGCGTCCAACCCCACCCAGCCGAGCTCGTTTTGCAGGTACGCCGCTATTGGCGCTGCGTAATTGGAATTGGTCACGCCGATGGAGTAATACTTCATATCTCCGTCCGCGAATACG
>JAITEC010000146.1 GCA_031282225.1 Oscillospiraceae bacterium
AAGGAAATTCGCGTCCACGCTCATACAGGGACACATCAAGGGCAACAGCGAACTGGCGTATATGCTAAAGGAGCAGAGCAGGGAGGTGTGGTCGGACAGGCGGCACAACGTGCGCCGCCAAGGCGAAAAGGCGGCGGGGAAGCTGCTGGTACCTATAACTGTCATGTTCATCGGGATACTTATCATGATAGTCGTGCCCATATTCGCGGGGCTAGGCTAGCCCTTAATTTGAAAGAGAGGTATTTTGCAATGCTAAATGATGTGAAAACCGTTACCCGCGCGCTGAGGGCGCGCCTGAGAGATTTTATATCGCGCGACGGAGGCGAGGTGAACATTGTGGCCGTTGTAGTGCTCATCGGCATTGCGCTCATACTGGCGATACTGTTCAGAAGGCAGATACAGTCGCTGCTTGAGACACTATTCGAGTCGATAAACCAAAATGCCGAAAACGCCATATCAGAGGGCATGTCGTAGGCGGGGGGCAGTGGGGGCGGCGCGCGCGGGAGGGGAGCGAGGCCTTGTGGCAATTGAGGCCGCAATGGTGTTCCCGGTGTTGTTCCTTACCGTGTTCTTTATGATTTTTTGGGGGAACGCGTATTACTCCAAGTGCAAGGCGGAGGCGGCAGCCAGGCGGGTCGCGATAGCAGGCGCCGCGTATTTCGCGGATCCGGCGCTGCCGGTGGTCGCGGCGGGCGGCGTGTCCGAATACGCGCCGGGCGGCGCGGCGTACCGGTATTTAACCGGAGAGGATATAGCCGACGGCGCGGCGGGCGACATGCTATCGGAGATAGCGGGTTCCATAGGGACGGGGCTGTTCTCGGGAATGGAGCCGGAGCTGCTCGAATACAGCGTGAAACTGGACAATAAGTTTGTTTGCGCGGCTGTATCCGTCGATTTGACGTATGGCGTCCCGATCCCCGTGAAGATATTGGGAATGGGCGGCACGCTGTCAATGCGCGTGTCCGCGCGCGCCACGGTCCCGGCGCCGGACGCCCCCGAGTTCATAAGGAACATAAACATGGCGGAGGACTATATATTGCAGACCGGCGCGGACGATTCGCTCAAGGCGGCTTTCGAAGGTGTGCGGCGGCTGATAGGGGGAGATTGACGCATGTACCGTGGAAAATCCAAAAAAACGTCGCGCGGTGCCGTGTCGGTGTTTCTTACGGTCATATTGGTCCCTTGCATCGCGCTGTCGGGGCTGTTTATCGACATCGGACGCGTCCGGCTCGCCGGCGCTCTCGCCGCTGCCGCCGGCGATCTTGCGCTCGACTCGCTCCTCACGCGCTATGACGGCGAGCTGTGCGAGTTCTACGGGCTTATGGCCTCGTGCCAGGATATAGAAGGGCAGTACACGGATGCGGCGGGGCGGTTCGCGGAGATACTCGACCCGAGATTGCCCGGGAATGCCGAGACGGAGACGATTCTGGCCCAGATACGCGCGCTGGGCGGGGGCGGGGCGATATCGGATCTGCTGGGCATAGATATCTTGACGGATGCCGCTGAAATGATAGCGGCGGTGCCGAAAGCCAATATGGCAAATCCCGAGATCGTCCGCGGCGGCGTAGTGAGCTTTATGAAGTACAGGGCGCCGGCTGGGTTGCTGCTCGATGGCGCCCTGCCTGACAAGCTCCGCGGAGAGGGAGGGGAGCTGGCGGACAGCGCGAAAAACCAACCGCTCACCGAGACGCGCCACGCTTATTACGAGGCCGACGGTGCCTTGCGGGACAGGGCGTACGGCGTATACGAGAAGCTCCGCGAGTATCGGCAACTGGCTGGGGAGCCACCCGGGGAGAGGCTGGAGGGGGCGCTCTCGGAACTGGCGGAGTATAGGGAGACGTATGAGCGGATACACGCGATTATCGCGGCGGACGTGTGCGTGCCGCCAAGCGACGCGGGTGGAGGGACATATGCGGGCGAGACGGTACTCGAAGGCGGGCTGACTGTGGACGAGACGATTTATGGCATGAGTGTCGCCGCTGCGCGCCACAGGGACGCGGCCGCGCGGTCAAAGGCACTGCTGGACGATGCGTCACAGGCGCTGGGCGCGCTGGGGGGGTACTTGCAGCCGTTGAAGGACTCGTTTTCTGATTGGGGCACCGCAGCGTCTTCCGCCGGCACGTCCATGGCGGGGACGCATATGGAGGAAATTGCGGGAATAAGGGACAATACGAATATAGATGCCATAAACGAGGGATCCGTCTCGCAGCTGAAAGCGAGGATAGACGTCGCTTCCGCTGCCTACGGTGCGCTGATTGCAGGTATAGACGCAATGCGCTACGGCAGCGCGCGCGTATTGGATATCGCGGGATATGAAGATGCCGTATCGGCGTCGGGGATGTATGGGCGTGGCATTGGGGAGGGCGAGACATTTGACGCGTTTGTGAGGCGCACGTTCAGTTATGCGCCCGCGTCCGGCGCCGTAATTGACGCTGGGGTTCCGGGCGCGGAGGGCGTCGACCTCGCCCGTCCGCCCGCCGCACCGCTGTATACGTGGATGGAATCCGAGTTTCGCGGCGTCGACGGCGGCACGAGGCGCAGGAGCGACGAGAAGATGGGTGAGTACCAAAATATGGGAAGCTCCGAGTCGGAGGACGCCAAGAGGGCGGGGGATACGCAGGCGGGCGAACTGACGGCGCTCGCGGCGCCGGAATTCCCGTCGGGATTTGACGGGGAGGCAATGGCGGCGCTGGCGGGACTGGGCAATGTGGCGGCGCTGGCGGGAGCGCTGGCGGGAGATTTCGAAGGCGCGCTGACGGATATGCGCGACGCGTTCTTCGCTGCGGAGTACTGCAGCGGTATGTTCAGCCACTATACATATGAAAAAGAGGCGAGGTACTCCCTCCTGCCAGATGGCGATCGCGAGGGCATAACGTGGCAAAACAGCGGTGAGTATTACGCGAGGGTGACCGGCGACGCGCGGACGCGCGGCACATGGCTGTCTGCCGATGCCGGTGATGTATACAACAAGTCGCTCACGGGAAGGCTGATAAACAGCGCTAACAACTACGCTTACGGCGCGGAGCTCGAGTACATACTATACGGCGGCAAGAACGCGGATAACATAGGCAGGGCGATCAGCTCCATATATGCGCTGCGGTATATTCTCAACGCGCCATACGCGTTTACGGCGTTTTGGGGCGTTGACAACAACACGGGGCGCGCGATAAACGCCGCCGCCGCCGCCATATCCGCGTGGAGCGGGGGCGTTGTGCCGGAGCCGCTCGTTAAATCCGTAATAATCCTGGCGCTCGTCGCGCTCGAGACGGCAAACGATGTGCAGATGCTAAAAGCGGGGCTGCCGGTCAAACTGATAAAGGTGTATGCGGGCGGTGAGGGAGACCCCGAATGGGCGGTGCAATTGCGAGGGGACGGAGAGGGGGGCGTGGCACCGTCGACGCGCGGGAATACATCCGCCGGCAGCGGTGCGAAGATGACCTACGGCGATTACATATATATATTTATGCTGCTGGGATTTTATGGCGGCGGAGAACTGTCCGCCTCTATGTACGCCCGCGCGGCGGACATCGTGCAGGTGAACGTGAGATTAGCGGCGGGAGGGGATGTCTCCGCCGATTACGTTCTGGAGAGGGCCGCTGTGTACTTCAATATAGAAGCCGAGGTGCGGGCGGCGCCGCTCATGCTGTCGCTGCCGATAACATCGGGGCATGGCGGCGACGGAGACGGGGACTGGTACACGTTCAAGTACCGCGCGACAAGGGGGTACGGGGGATGACGCGGCATGTGCGGGCAGCCCGACACAGGTGCGGTGGCATGGTAGTGATAGAGGCGACGGTATCCCTGGCGGTGTTCATGTTCGCCATGCTCACTGTGCTGCTCATAACGGACATATGCGTGGTGCAGGCAAGGATCGGGGGCGCGCTGGCCTCGGCGGCCAAGTCGATATCGAAGTATTCCTACTTGTATTACAAGTTGAAAACGGATGGGGAACGCAGCGGGCTGGACGTGGAGGGCGGTGGGCAGGGGCTATCGGCGCAGCGGATGACGGAAGGCGTGGGTTCGCTGGCGGACTCAATGTCGGCTGCGGGTACGGGGACGTCTGATTCGGATGTACAGGCGGCGGGCGGAGCGCAGGATCCGGGCGCGGCAGTGACGGCAATGGCGCAGCTGGCGGGGTCGGAACTCGGAGAGGAGGGGAAGAACCTGCTCGGGCGTGCCTTGGCGCGCGCGTTTGTTGAGCGCGATCTCCTCGCTTCGCCGAACGACGGGGCAGACAGTTTCCTGCGGCGCTATAGGGTGGCGGGTGGTCTCGGCGGGTTGGATTTTTCGGGCACGTCGCTCATGGAGAACGGGAGACGTGAGGACGTGCGCCTCGTCGTGTCTTACGACGTGACGGTAATTCGCCTTTTGAATATAGACGTGAAGCTCAGGTTCACGCAGCGCGCGAGCACCCTGGCGTGGGGGACGGGCGTGCCGTTTGCGGGGGGGCCGTCGGGCGCGGGCGGGCGCGACGGTATGCAGGCGAGCATTTGGGACAGCGACAACTTCACGCGCGGGCGATACATAACGGATCGGGAAAAGGCGAATTTTGCGTACACCGGGAGCGCGGGATTCGACGGGTACGACTGCTCGGGAGGCAAGAACGAATTCATCCAAGTGGTGTCTATGTACGGAGCGTCATACTCGAGCGCGGGAGGCGTTGTGGACAAGCTCGGGCAGACGCTGCGCAATATGCGCGGCATAGTGTCGCAATACGGTGGGACCGTGCCGATGAAGGATGCGTCGGGCGAGGAGGTGGCCGTGCTGTCGTCGCCAAGCACGCGCACATATAAGATATTGCTCGTAGTGCCGGAAAACGCGGACACGGCAATGATTGGACTGGCCGCCGCCGCGTTTGAGGCGGAGCGGCGGGCGGCGGGCGAATATGTGAGCGTGGAGGTCAAGGCGGCTTACGGGGTTCCCTCGGGCGACGGGGATTAAGGCGCGCGCGGGTGGCACGGCGCCCTTGCAGCGCGGGAACGGGAGGTTATCTATGGCGATTTTGTTGGTGGCCGCGTTTTTGGCGGGGATTGTCGGCGCGGGATTGATGGCGAGGGACGCGCGGGAGCCGCAGCGCCGCGCCGAGGTCTCCGCACGGGGGCTGGTGGCTTGCTGCGCGTTCGTGACGGCGGCGTGCGTGGGGACTGCGCTGGTGCTGGCGCTCGCGTATCCGGGCAATACGTTTTTCTTCAATATGCGCAGAATATGCCTGATCTCATTGTTGCTGCCCGCCGCGTTTATTGATTATAAATCATATCGGATACCAAACGCATTCATATTTGCGGGTATTGGATATTGGGTTGCCCTGTTTGCGGCGGAACCGCTCGTAGCGGGCGCGGGCGGCGTTACGAGGGCGGCGGCGGCGAATTTGACGGCGGCGGGTGCGCTCACGGCGGCGTCGCTACTGTGCGCCGCCGCGATGCGAGGCAGCATTGGCCCGGGCGATATAAAGATGTTTGCGGTCATGGGGCTGCTACTGAGCGCGGAGGGAGCGTGGTGCGCGGTGCTCCTCTCGCTCGCGGCGGCGTTCGCGGTTTCTGTCTACTTGCTCGCAACAAAGAAGAAAACGCGGAAAGACACGCTCCCATTTGCTCCCGCGCTCGCTGCAGGCACTCTTTTGTCAGTGCTGCTCACGGGCACGTGAGGGTCGTTTGGCGTATGAAGCACACAATTTTAGCCCCGCTCGCGCTCGCGGCGCTGCTGGGACTGTCGATATATGTGAGGGCGGGCGCGAATATGCGCGACGAGCGCGATTACGGCGCGTACTTGGACACGGCGCGCTCTTACGCGGCGGATGGGTTCGCGGTGGACGCGGCACAGTATTATATCAAGGCGCTCGGGATGTTTCCGTCTCTTGGGCTGCGCATGGAGATAGCGGATTTCTATGTGGAGTCCGGCCTGCCGGAGACGGCGGCCGACTGGTGCGAGGACACGGCGGCTATGTATCCCGATGAGGCCGAGCCGTATGAGTACCTCATGGAGGCGTATTTAGGCATGGGCGATATCGCCTCCTGCTTTGAAATATATGATACCGCCGCAAAGCGCGGCATATCGTCCGCCGTATGCGAGGGGATAATGTCGGAGATAGAGTATGCGTACTTTTTGACAGGCAAGTACGAGAGTGCCGCATCGTTCAGCGGCGGGTTTTGCGCCGTTATGTCGGGCGGGAAGTGGGGATATATAGACGAGACGGGGACGCTGCGCCTGCGGTTCGCTTACGCAAGAGCCGGCCCGTTTGGACCCGACGGCAGGGCGGAGGTGACGGACGGAAACGGCGACGTGTACTTTATCGACACGAAAGGCAACAAACGGGCGGCGCCACCGGAGAGGCAGGCGTCCGGCGCGCCCGAGCCGGTGGGCGCGCCGGACGGCCCGTTCGAGGACGCGCGCAATTATTCAAACGGGCTGGCAGCGGTAAAAAAGGACGGGAAGTGGGGCTATGTCGACGCCTCGGGGGATATGGTCATTGGGAACGCGTTTTCCGAGGCCGGAGATTTCAGCGGCGGAGGGAGCGCGCCTGTAAAGACGGATGGAGAGTGGACATTGCTCAGATTGTACAAGTATGCCGGACGGAAGGCGGGAAAGGCGGGGGCACTGTGAATTTTGCCTTTGAAACTCGCGGGGAGAATACATTTTTGACATATAGAGTCGGGCCGGGCGAGACGCTGGATTCGGTGAGCTTGGGTATGCTCACGAACAACAGGATAGACGGTTTGGCGGCCATGCACTACACGCAGTCCGACGGGGACATCTTTTTGAAGTACAATGTCACGTCGAAAATCGCGGTGAAGGATTTTCTGGCGGGGGAGGCAACCAGGCGCAAGATACTCGGTCTGTTTGTCGGCGTGGCGGACAGCGCCGCCAGCGCGGAGGAATTCATGCTGGACGCTTCGCTGTTCGTGCTCGAGCCGGAATATGTATTTGTGGATGTCACGACATTTCAAACGTCGGTCGTCTGTCTGCCTGTTGACGGCAGGAGTCGCGACGCTCCCGACCTGCGCGGGTTCCTTAAAAAGCTGGTGATAGACGCGCGTTATGACACGGGGGAGGACTGTGATTACGTAGCCGGCATAATAAACTGCCTCAATGACGACGGGCCGATTACGCCCGGCAGGCTCCGTGCGGCAGTTGACCGCCTGGGAAAGCGCGAGCCTGCTGCGACCGGCGCCAAAGAGATGGGAGACACAGAACCCGCCCCCGTGCCTGATCCGGTCGCGCAGGCGCTGGCGGACGCATGGGGGGGCGCGCCGGACGCGCCCGGAGCCGGCAACGGCGACAGCGCGGGCGAGGCCATGTCGCTTCCGTACTTGCTCACGCATTACAGCCGGAGAAACAAGCTCCTATACAAGAGCGGGCGCGCCCGGCGAGCCCGCGCGGGGGCGCCGGCATATGCCGAAGAGGCGTTTGCGATACCCGGCGAGACGATCCCGCGCGTCATACGAAAGCCGCCGGCAGCCGCGCCCGCGCCGCCCGCGCCGCCCGCGCGGCGCGAGATACGCGCCGATTTTGGCCGGACTACTACGCTGGGCAGCCAGACGGAGGAAACAGCAGTGCTCGGCAGAGACCGGATGGCGACGGATGGCGCCCCGGACGGGGGCAAGCCGTATCTCATACGCCTGGGCACAAGTGAGCGCATATCTGTCGATAAGCAGGTGTTTCGCATAGGGAAAGAGGCCGATTACGTCGATTACTGCATCGGGGACAACGCCGCCGTCAGCAGGAGCCACGCCTACATAGCCACGCGCGGGGGAAAATACTTATTGGCTGACACAAACTCAACTAACCACACGTACCTGGACGGCGACATGATTCCGAGCGGCGCGGAGTACGCCCTTGTTCACGGGGCGCGCCTGAGGCTGGCGAGCGAGGAATTCGAGTTTCGCATTGAGAGGGAGGGGGCGACGTATGCTCAAAACGGGTACCGTGATTGACGGGAAGTACAAGATACTCAGCGTGATAGGCAGGGGCGGCATGAGCGTAGTCTACATGGCTATCAACGAGCGGGCAAACAAGCCGTGGGCCGTAAAAGAAGTGCAGAGAAGCGGCATGCGCGACTTTGAGATTGTCCGGCAGGGACTCATCACAGAGACGGAGTTTTTGAAAAAACTGTCCCACCCGAACTTGCCGAGCATTGTAGATGTGATAGACAGCGAGGAGTCGCTCTTGATAGTGATGGACTATATAGAGGGATACCCGCTGAGCCGGGCGCTGCGCGAACAGGGGACACTCCCGCAAGACAGCGTGATACAGTGGTCAAAGCAGCTGTGCGACGTGCTGGGGTACTTGCACAGCAGGACACCGGCGATAATATACCGCGATATGAAGCCGTCGAATATCATGCTCCGGCCCGACGGCAACGTGACGCTGATAGACTTCGGCACGGCACGTGAATTCAAGTCCAGCCGCCCTTTCGACACCATGTGCCTGGGCACGGCCGGGTACGCGGCGCCCGAACAATTCGGCGGCTACGGGCAGAGTGACCCAAGGACAGATATCTATTGCCTCGGAGCGACGATGCACCATCTGCTGACGGGAACAGATCCCTCCAAACCGCCGTTTGAACGCCTGCCGCTGCGCGAGGAGAACCCAATGCTGTCGGCAGGGCTGGAACACATCGTGGAGCGCTGCACGCAGCAAAACCCGCTGGATAGGTATCAATCGTGCGCGGAACTCATGTATGCCCTAGAACACTACCAAGAGCAAGACGGCCGGTTCAAGAGGAAGCAGGCGCGCAGGCTGACAGCGTTCGCGTGCGCTCTCGTCGCCACGCTGTCTTTGGCGGCCGTCGCGGCCGTATCGCGCACGGCTGCGGAGCGCAGGCTTGCCGACAATTACGGGTTGATGCTGGCAAAGGCGGAAGACGCGCGGCTCTCCCAAGACGAGCGGACGGACATATATCTCGGCGCCATTGCCGCGCGGCCGCAGCTGCCGGACGCGTACCTGAGCCTTCTAGACTCGTTCTTGGACAGCGGTGGCGGCGCGGGCGCGCTCTCGCGCGAGGAGTCCTCGGTGATAACGCGCCTTCAGGCGGGCATTGACATCTCGGGGCGCGACGGCGCCATGTCCACCGTTTACCCGCTGGACTCGCTGCGGCAGAAAAACGCGGGGGGCTACGACAAGGTGTGCTATGAACTGGGAATGGCGTATTGGTACGACTATGAGGTGGAAGCGGCGCGCTATTCGTCGGCGGCATGGTGGCTCGGACAAGTCTCGGGCAGCTATCCGGCGGCGCGCATATACGTCGAGATAGATAGGTGCCTGAGGCTCATAGACAAGTACTCGGGCCAAAGCAGAACCGAAAAGATGTTTGCAGAATACGAGGGACTGTGGCGCAGCCTGGTGGAACTGGCCGACAGTGCCGCGCGGAGCGATGAGAGCGATATCAAGCTGCTCGTGAGCGGCGAGGTGGTGCGAATCGTCTCAGACAGGGCGGATTATCTTATACCCGAGGTAGTGGGAGAGAGGGATGCGTATGCACTGTTTGACGGCATAGAGTCTGATATAGCGCTGCTGCGCGACACGTCCCGGTATCAAGACATCAAGAAAAGCGCCTCGGAGGTATTGCTGGCCGTGGCGGTAGCCAGAGTCAGGGCAGGTGCCGTTTCGGACAGGGGGTCGTTTAGATGACATATGACACATTGATGACGGTGTTCCGCATATGCGCAGTCTCGGCGGGTCTCATGTCCGCCGTCACGGCAGCGCTCTTTTTGAAGCTGCGGATAGCGTCGGCGATCGGCACGGTGACGGGATGGGCGGCGCGGCGCGCGGTCGCGGAGATGGCGCGGCGCGCGGGTAAGGAAAAGCGGCCGGCGGCGCAGGACACGGCTGCTTGCGGATCCTCGGAGGAGACTGCAATATTATAAGGGGGTTATAGGTATGGGGGAAATAGCGGCAATCGCCGAAAAAATCAGGCGGCCGGTCGCGCTGGTAACGGCGCTCACGCTCGCCGTGGCCATATTGCGCGCAGTGACGCTGGGTGCCGTCGCGGAAGGCGACGGGCTCGCGCGCGACGGCTTTATATCGGAAGGCGCGGCGGAGACCGACGTGCCGGACGGTCGGCGCGATCAAGAACAACCGAACGAACAGGGCGGGACGGATGAATCGGAAGAGCCGGCCAAACCCGATCCCGAACCAGAATCCGAACCAGAACCAGCTCCCGATCCCGAACCCGAACCGGAGCCCGGATCCGAACCGGAGCCCGAACCGGAGCCCGAGCCCGGGTCCGAGCCCGAGCCCGAGCGCGAGCGCGAGAAAAAACAACAGTCTGGTTTCGCGTTTTACGTCGGCGAACCCGCCGGCGTGCGGTACAACGACAACGGGAACGTGTTTTTTAACCCCGCCGTAGGCGGTGAGGGGACAGGGGCGACTGTTTACTCCGTGGACAGCGGGGGCGAAACGGCGGAGATAGACCCGGAGACTGGCGAATTGAGAATATTGGCCGCCGGAACCGTTACGGTCGGCGCGTACAGGGCGGGGGACGAAGATTACCTGCCCGCACGGGCCGAGTATACGCTCACGGTTGACAGGGCGGCGCAGACGCTGGCGTTCGAGCGCCCGGGCGAGAGCGCCGTGTACTACGGCGCCGGGTTTACCAATATCGCGCGCGGCGCCGGCGCCGGCGCCGTCTCCTATTCCGTCGTGCGAGGGGGAGAGATAGCGTCGGTAGACGCGGCGACAGGGGA
>JAITEC010000207.1 GCA_031282225.1 Oscillospiraceae bacterium
CGCTGCGCCTGTTCGGCACCGTGATACTGCCCGCCTCCCTGCCGTACATCTTCACTGGCATGCGCATAGCCGCCACTACTTCCATCCTCATAATCATCGCGGCGGAGATGAACGGCGCGAACAAGGGTCTGGGGTACCAGCTGTACTTCTACCAGGTGAACATGAAGTACCCCGAGATGTACTCATATATAGTGCTGCTATCCCTGCTCGGCATAGGGCTCAACGCCATATTGGGCCGCATAGAGCGCCGCTCCTTCCGCTGGCGCGACGAGACAGGCACAACTAAATGAAGGGAGCGACGCGGCCATGGCTTCGCTTGCGTATTACAACGGCAAGATAGGCGATCCCGCAGAAATCAAGATACCCATGCTCGACAGGGCGGTATATTTCGGGGACGGCGTGTACGACGCGGCTCGCGTGTACAAAGGCACCGTCATCGACTCCAGCGCGCATATAGACCGCTTCTACAACAGCGCGCACGCGCTCGAGATAGAACTCGGGCTTGGCAAGGCCGAGTTCTTGGAGTTGCTGCTCTCGCTCGTGCGCAGGCTCGGCGGGGAGAGCCTGTTCATCTATTGGCAGGCCTCGCGCGGGATCGCCCCGCGCGACCACACTTTCCCCCCAGGCGGCGTGCGGCCGAGCCTGCTCATAACGCTGGGAGAGGCAGATTTCCCCGACATATACCGCCGCGTGTCGCTCATAACCGCCGAGGACACGCGCTACACCCTGTGCAATATTAAGACACTCAACTTGATACCCAACGTACTGGCGAGCGAGCGGGCAAAGCGTGCGGGGTGCCAGGAGGCGGTTTTCCACCGGGACGGCAGAGTCACGGAGTGCGCGCACAGCAACGTGCACATCCTCAAAGGTGGCACGTTCCGCACGGCGCCGCTCGACAACTGGATACTCCCCGGCACTGCCCGCGCGAACTTGATAAAAATATGCGGGGCACTCGGCATCCCCGTAGACGAGTCGCCCTTCACGCTCGACGATCTGTTCTCGGCCGACGAGGCCATAGTCTCGAACTGCGGCTGCCTGTGCGCCGCCGCAGATTACATAGACGGCAAGCCCGTAGGCGGCAAGTCACCTGAGCTGCTCCGGCGGCTGCAGGAAGCGACTCTCCGCGACTGGCTCGCCCAAGCGGAAACAACATAGGAGGTTCACGATATGGCAAAAAATGTAAATCGCGCAAAGGACAGGGCGACGTTTGCCGTCATCGGCGCGCTTGGCATCGCGGCGGCGACCATCCCTTACGCGGTCTATCGCCTCATAGAGACTGCCGGCGGCGGCGGGATGCCCGCCATGCGCGGCATGACGATGAGCATGGACTGCCAGGACGCCTGCGCCGCGGCTGCCGCCGTCGGGGCGGCTGTTGCGGCAGTTGCCATAGCGGCAATGTTTTTCAAAAGCATAAAGCTCCGTCTCGGCGGTTCGATCGCGCTGCTCGCCGGGGGCGCGGCGGTCATCGCCGTGCCACGTATCGCGGGCTTTTGCGAGTCCGCCGGCATGGCCTGCCGGTACATAACCGAGCCCACACTCGCGATACTGGGAGGCGCTATAATCGCCCTATCAGCAGTGCGGACGGCATCTGCGGCATTGGCTCTGCGCAAGGCTCCGGTTTCGCCGTGAGCAGGTTCACAACAGCGGCGATTGCGTGGGGCAACATTTCGCACAAACGCTTCCGCTCGGTGTGCATAGTGCTGCTGACAGCGGCCACAACGCTCTTGATAACCGGCGGGACATGGCTCGGGCTCAGTTTGCGCAACGGCGCCGAGAGCACGCGCGCCCGGCTCGGCGCCGACGCGATAGCGATCCCGCAGTCGTCGGGCGACAGCCTCGAGGGCGCGCTGCTCATGGGCTCTCCGTCCACATTCTACCTCTCCGCCGACACGGCTGAGCGCATAGCCCTGCTAGACGGCGTGGAGAGGGCGACGCCGCAGCTGTTCATCTCGTCTTTCGATTCCGACCACTGCGCCGCGCTCGTGCAGATAATCGGCTACGACCCGGCAACGGATTTCGTAGTGACACCGTGGCTGGTCAGCTCAGACGTCGCCCAGCCGCAGTATGGAGAGGTGGTCATAGGCGGCAATCTCTACAACCTCAAATTGGGTGGCAAGATGCCGCTCTTCTCGGTGGAGCTCAATGTTGTGGGCGTACTCGACAAGACGGGGATGGGATTTGACAATTCCGTGTTCGTGGATATGGAGACCGCCCGTATGCTGCTCGCCGAATACGAGAAGTACCAAGGCGCGCAACCGCTCCCCGAGGGTCTGGGTACCCAAGGCGTTGTGTCGGCTGTTTTGCTAGATATAGACGACGGGTTCGATAGCCTCGCGTTCCAGCGCAGCGTGAACCTGGGCTTCCGCGACGAGGGCGTCAGGCTTGTGGCGTCGCAGTCCATTGTCAACGACGCCTCAAAAAACCTCGGCCTCATAGCAGGCATCTTGGGGCTGCTGATATCGTCTTTGTGGATATTGGCTCTTTTCGTGCTGGCTGTCATTTTTACGCTCGCGCTGGACGGGCGCCGCCGCGAGTTTGGCATATTGCGCGCCGTCGGCGCGACGCGCGGCCGCTTGTCGGCAATAATAATAACCGAGTCGGCGCTGCTGTGCGGCGCGGGCGCGACGATAGCGATAGGTGCCGTGTGCCTTGTCGTGTTCCCTTACGGCGAGCTCATAGAGCGCGCCATGCAGGCGGCGTACCTCCCACCTGCAAGCGGGGCTGCCGCAGGCCTGTTCGCCGCGTGCCTCTTGCTCGGGGCGTCTGTCGGACCGCTCGCGTCGCTGTTGTCAGCCGTGCGCATAGGCAGGGACGAGGCGTTTGCAAACATAATGGAGGGCGGCTGATGTTGTTGCGCGCTATCGGTGTCACAAAGAGCTACGAGCGGCGCGGCGAGCGTTTCTTCGCCGCTAACGGCGTGGATCTGTGCGTTGGCTCAGGCGACTTTGTCTGCATTACAGGCCGGTCCGGCAGCGGGAAGAGCACACTGCTCAATATGCTGACGGGCCTACTGAGAGCCGACTCCGGCGAGATAATATTCGACGGCGTGGATCTGTGCTCGCTCGGGGACGCCCGTCTAGCCAAATTGCGCTGCGGCAGGATTGGGTACGTCCCCCAGGGGAACAGCCTTCTGCAGAACTTCTCTGTGCTCGACAATGTCCGCCTGCCGCTGTGCCTCGCGCGCAAAGGCGGCGCCGAAACAAAAAAAACCGCCCGTGAACTGCTCTCCAAGGTGGGCATATCCCATCTGGAGGGCGAGTTCCCGCGCAGCCTTTCAGGCGGCGAGGCGCGCCGCGCCGCCATCGCCCGCAGTCTCGCTGCGGATCCCGCTCTCTTGGTGGCCGACGAGCCCACAGGCGACCTTGACCCCGCCTCCGCCGACGCGGTAATGCGTCTGTTCTCGCAGGCGAGCGCGCGCGGCGCCGCCGTAATCGTAGTGACGCACGACCGCCAAATCCCCCCGGGCGCGAACCGCTGCCTGGTGATGTCGGGCGGTCGGCTGGAGGATCTATAGGGACACGCCCGTCA
>JAITEC010000031.1 GCA_031282225.1 Oscillospiraceae bacterium
GGAAGCCGCTGTCATACGACAAGGTCATAAGCAGCATGGCGGAGAACGTGTTCGCGTATATAGCCGGCGAGGTGGGCGCGCAGCAGAGCGGCAACAGCTCCATGAGCTCCATGTACGACAATATAGACAACTACATGATGTCGCTCTCGTCAAAGGCGCCCCTGCCGGGGTGTTACAGGTACCTGGCGGTAGGGACGCACAAGCTGGAGATACCCTACGAGGAGATATCCACGCTGCTCGCCGTGAGGCTGTTCGAGAGGCTCGGCCCAACGCTCGCCCTGCGTCCCACGGAGGAGTCGTTCCAGGCGGACCTCAGGGCGCTGCGGCTCGTGCCGCAGCAGGTGATACACAGCAGCCTGCTAGAGCGTGTGCCGCCGTCCCCGGTGGACGGCGCCCCTAACTACCAGTACGGGCAGATATGGGGCGGCGGGAACGATGGGCACAGGCGCAACCGCGTGTTCCAAGATGTCTACCAGTGGATGGCGCGTGAATACGAGACAAACATAACGCGCAACGCCTCAACGTTTGCCGATGTCATGAACGGAGTGTTCAAGAACTTCATACGGGAGAAGATGATGAGGGAGGACCGCGGGCCAACATACTTAGCGGCGCTCATAAAGTCGGACGACCAGTACAGCATAATCCCGCTCCTCACGCGCATGGCCGAGCATTGCGACAGCGTGGCCGCCAACTGCACGTCGCGCCAGCAGGCGCTCGACGCGCAGCTGCAGATGGCGTACAACGCGGGGTACGGCAAGGTGATAATGCGCCAGAAATCCGTGGAGGGATATATAGCGGCGCTGCGCGAGTGGGCGGACAACGAGAACGGGATATTGGCCTACTCCACGCGCGCGGAGGTACTGCGGGAACTGCGCGACAAGTATTTCCAGAAGTACCACGAAAAGGTGTTCCAGAGGCTGGGCGATGTGCTGGACGTCCTGCCGTCGATATTCGGCATAAACTTGACGCACATAGCCATAGCGCAGAAAGAGGCCACGGAGCGCGGGCTGCTCGACGACTCAAGGCTCGTGTGGCCGCTTAAATTTGAGCAGGAGAACCGCTCGGAGTTCGAGAAGCTGCTGGCGGGCGCCGTGCGCGGATTCCTTGAAAACCTCACGGCGAACCTCTCAAAGTGGGTGGGCTCGGACCTCGACTCGCTCGACGACACTGTGGGTGCGGCGACGGCAACTGACATACCCGGGTTCATATCGCGTTTCATCGGCGAGCAGTTCGGCGGGCTGCTCAACATAAACATGGAGGCCATAATGAAGGCGAAGCTGGGCGGCGCGGACGATCTCGACAACTACCTGCACACCCAGCTGCTGCGCCTGCGCGACCGCTCGGTGCCCATGTTCAGCATACGCCCCGCATACCAAAACACGTCCACGGCGGAGTTTGCCATTGTGTCCGTCCCGGACGACAGCCTGAATATAAAGGCGGCGGCCAACAACTACCTGCGCAGCGACAAAGTCATTGTAAAAGACAGCAAGGAAAAAACGCGCCTGTACACCGTAAAGGTCATCTCCGGCATTCCGCTGTACGCGTACAGTTCCATTGAAGAGGCGGAACGCGAATATGAGGCCGCCATGCGCAACGGCATGACACAAAAGGGCGCCCACCTCCGAAGCGAGTGGCTAAGCGGCTTGCCGTCCCCCCTGCCCGACGGCGCGTGGACGCCGGGCGTGTACTCAAACGAGCGCACGGGTCTGTATAACAAGCGCATGCGCGAGGCGTTCGACACCTGTGTGAAGAACGGCGTGATAGTGCCAGATAACCCCGACGCGCCCACAAAGTACCTCCTGCGCATAGCGGACGTGCCCGAAAACTACTTCGACGCGCTGACGCTCAGCGGGACCATAGCGGACAAGATAGCAGTTTTGCAGGAAGAGCGCGACAGGCTGTGGGGCGGCAATAGCGTGGAGCTGACCGCCATAGGCGTGTACAAGAACACAGACGGCAACCACCTGCTCGACTGCGTGCGCGAGTGCGCCCTTCGTCTCACAAAAAAATGCGATCTCATTGCCCGACAGGCGGGCTTTTTGCAGGCATATGAGAAAAAGGCGCAGGAACTCGAGGACCCGCGCACGTTCACAGACGCGCTGCTGTGCGGGCTCATCGCGAAAAAGGGCTTTGAGATAATAGTGAGGCGCTCCGCGGGCTCCGCGAGCTTTGACGTGCTGTACGACACCACCTCGGATCTCTCGTTCGGCGAGTACGAGGCGTACAAGCAATTTCGCTCGCTCCTGGACGGCGCGCGCCGCGAGGAGATAAAGACGTTCAGGACCGAGCTGCTGCGCCGCCTGCCCGACAGCGACGCGGAGCGCGCCTCCGCGAGGGCCGCGGCGGAGGAGACCGTGGCCCGGTACGCGCAGCAAGTGCAAAGCGTAAACGAGCGCATATCGCGCGCGCAGGTGGACAGCAGGGCGAAACTCGTGGACACGCGCGATTTCTACGAGTCCGTCAAGTCGTTGATGGAGCGGTATCTCAGGGAACACCTTCAGGCATGACCGAATAATAGACAGGGGCGGCGTTTCAATGCGCGACAATCTTTCGGACATAATACGTAAAATAGAGGACACGCGGGCGTTCTCCGAGAGCAACTATCTCAAGACCACGCACCTTGTCATATTCCTGCTGTTCGGCGGCTCGGAGGAACAGGTAGCATATCTCGTGAGAAAAGCGCACGAGATAGTGGCGGTGAGGGCGTCGTGCGCGTTTGTGGATGTCTCGGGCGCGGGCGGCGCGGCGGTAGGCGCGTGGGACATAATAGACGAGGCGGCTCGCGAGCAGGTGAAAGTGGACGACCTCAACAACGTGCACCTATGCCCGATCATATTCTCCGGCAACGCCGACAGCGCCACTTTCGTCGCCACGATAAACGAGGCGGAGCAGTATCTTTCGAACCGTGACATAAGGGTGGAGCTCAAGCCGTTCCTCATCTTGGACACGTCGCTCGACAGCGCGGGCACGTGGCTGGGCGCCGTGGCCGACGGCATAGTGCGGCCCGGCGGGACGAGCTGCCGGTGCTGCGTGCTCACGCTAAAGGACGAAAAGGGGTTTGCAGTGTCGCAGGAGCGCCTGCTCAGCACGGTGCTGCTCATAGCGTTCCTCAATGTAGTCAGCGAGACGCGCGACGACATCGGCAGGCGCATATCGTACCGCGCGGAGGCGCCGGACGAACTGTTTTACACGGCACAGACCGCGTTTGTGACGAATCCCGTAGTCATACGCACGTTCAACCGCATGAGGATGCTCTTGGAGCTCTTTGGGAGGTTCGGCGACGAGGTGGAGGCCATAGACATGTCGTTCATGCAGGACATCCTGCGCCCGTGCTTCGAGCGCCTCCCGCGCGAGAACGGCGCCATCTCGCTTTTGCCGCTGTACGCCGTGGTGCCCAACCCTGATGGGGACACGCGCGAGCTCGCAAGGCGGCTGAGCGATTTCGTGAACAGGTATTACCTCGGCTTTTTGCGCAGCGCCCCCGTGAAGCAGAAACTGCTCGAGCAAATCGGGGTGGAGTTTTTGAAGGCGTCCGTCAGGGCGGACTGGACAATAGACAGATTGGCAGCGCTCGTGGGCAACGGGGAAGAGCTGGAAAAACTCAGCAGGGTCCAGGCGCAGGGAGTGCGCATAGCGCCGCTGCCGGAATACCCGCGCGGCGGCAGGATCGCGCAGGCGGAGGCAAACGTTTACGCGGACTGCGCGGAGCGCCTGCGCGCGGCGCTGCTGCGCGTGGGGAAGGGCTTGCTCGACGAGTACTTCAACAGCGACATGTTCAGCTCGCTCCCGAGGCGGTTCGCAGACGCGCAGCGGACGCTGAAACTCGAGGACGAGGCCATGGAGCGCATAGTGGACAAGCGTGGCATGACGGAGTTCGACGTCAAGCTGCTAAACGACCCCGACGAGGAGTGGATAAGCGGCTTCCGCGACGCCGTGCCCAAAGAGGTGTACATAAAGGCTTTTTCCGCCATAGCGCTGTCGGGCTCCGAGGACGAGGCGTCCGGAGCCATATCCGACCTCATAGAAAAGCTGTACGAGGCTTCCAAGACATCGCCGGGCGGGAACGACGCGAAGAAGTATATGCGGCTGGTATCTGAGAGCTGCGCCGACGTGAACAGCCCCATAGCCAAGGAGTGCGTGCGGGACATAGCCGCCAAGCTGCTGTTTCCCGTGCGGCTGCAGGGGAATGTGCGCGCGGAGGAGAGCTGCGCGTACGTCTGGGGCAACCAGGGCAATTACCTGTACAGGGCGCTGAAAGAACATGAGGCTCTGACGAATATGAACACGCAGTTTTTGGGCCTGAACACCGATGAGCGCTTCGTCATTTTGAGGGTGTCGGCCGCGTTTAAGCGCGGCGACATACTCAACGTTGCGAGAGGGGAGTGACGCGCGCATGGCGGCCGTGGCGCTTATTGATTTGAACGGGGGCTTCCAGGACGGGAAGGTGAGGCTGTATTGGCGCTATCCTCCGTCCGCGCCCGAGTCCGTGCACATATACCCGGTGCGCAGGCGGGGCGGAGGCGCGGAGCTCGTGATGAGCGGGCACATATCGCGCTATCTCAGGGACTGCCCAAATGGCATCAGTTTCGCGTACGACGACGCATCCGACGGGGGAGACGTGAAAAAGCGCGACTTTT
>JAITEC010000087.1 GCA_031282225.1 Oscillospiraceae bacterium
TTTCATTCGGGAATGATCCCCATCCTTTGTTTTCGCTTCTTATGCCGTTATCTAAGCCTTTATTCTCAATGGCCGAAAAGTCGCCGTTGATGATGTGATCCTCCAGCGTCCGGTCCACGACCTTGATCTTCGCGCTCGCGGTTGACGACCCGTTTTTGTCCGTGACCGTGACGGTGTACTCATACGTCCCCGCCGCGCTCGGCGCCGTCGTCGTGAGGACAGATTTACCGTTGTCGGCAGGCAGAATCTCTACAGTTGTTTCTGTGTCATCTTCGACCTTTTTCGCGCTCCATGTGTACGTGAGCGGGCTGTCCGTCTGCGACACCGCCGTGACGTACAGGCGCAGAACGGCGCCTGTAGCGAACGTGCCGTCCGAGGGGTCGCGCATAATAGTCGGCGGCGCGGCAACATCCGCCCGCGCTTTCGGCGCGGGTAGGAATCCAACGATTAGCGCCGCCACGAGCGCCATTGACAACAACCGATACGTGAGTTTTCGCGTCTTATTCATAACACACCTCCGCCACCGCGCCGCGCGCGGCTCATAAACCAGTCCCAGGCATTCTCCAGTCGGTACATTTTCTCATATAAACCGATAATTGTCAACAAAATTCAACAATATGCGACTCCCCGCGAGCGCCGCAGCGCGAGAACCACCGTCTCTCGCTTGTAGGCATTTTCGCACTCACGTCCTTTTCGCCTACGGCGAAAAGAATTTTTGCGCAGGAGTGCGCCCCGTGCGACGGAGCAAAAATTGTCATATCCCGCATTTACCGGGGATCCACTCCCCGGTAAATGCTCCTCGCGAGCGCCGCAGCGCGAGAACTAAGCCTTCGTATCTCGCTTGAAATGGCGAAGCCATTTCAAGCGATGCGATGCGATGCCTTGATGTTTCCGGCAAGGCGTTGTATAATAGCGTGCGCAGCCGCACATCGGAGCGGCGGCAGTTAAATAGCGCAGTGGGGTTGAGTGCATGATAAAACTTTATAACAGCTCGGGATTTATCGCTATATCTAAAGACGTTTTCACATTCATGACAGGCGAGGCCGCCACTAATTGTTTTGGCGTTAAAGGCATGACCGTGCGCTCCGTCACCGACGGGCTCGTGCACCTGTTAAAGCGCGAGTCCATGGGCAAAGGCGTGCGCGTCATAAACAACGGGGACGACACGGTCTCCATCGAACTGCATATAGCGGTCGACGAGGGGGTAAATATCCCCGTGCTGTGCAACAGCATAATATCGGAGGTGCGCTATAGGCTCACAGGCGCAACGGGAGTCGAAGTCAGGCGCGTGGACGTGTACGTGGACTCCATAATCATCGGTTAATGACGCGCGAGTCCATGGAGGGACCCCGCGGGCATTCCCTGCGGGCAGCGCATTACAGGAGGTAGGCCGATTGGCGGAACTTATAACAGGCGAGCTGTTCAAGCAGATGATAATGAACGCCGCCGCAATGATCGAGGCGCACAGGAACGAGATCAACGAACTCAACGTGTTCCCCGTGCCGGACGGGGACACGGGCACAAATATGAGCCTGACGATGGGCGCGGGCGCCAAGGCGCTTGAATCCGCATCGCCCGGCACCGTGGGCAGGGCCGCAGACGTCGCCGCGGGCGCCCTCTTGCGCGGCGCGCGCGGCAACTCGGGAGTCATACTGTCCCTGCTGGTGCGCGGCATGGCGCGCAGGCTGCGCGATATTGACTCAGCCGACGCCGCTACATTCGCAAGCGCGCTGGCGGAGGGCGTCGACGCGGCGTACAAGGCCGTGATGAAGCCCGCCGAGGGCACCATCCTCACCGTGTCGCGCGTGGCCTCGGAGAGAGCGGTCGCTGAGGCGGAGAGCGGAGGCGGCGCGGAAGAGGTCATTGCCTGCGCCTTGGAGGCGGGTCTCGTCGCGCTGCGCGAGACGGTGAACCAGAACCCCACATTGAAAAAAGCAAACGTGGTGGACGCGGGCGCCAAGGGGTACCTATATATCTTGGAGGGCATGGGCGCGGCTCTGCGCGGCGAGACCCTGACTTACGGCGGCGCGGCGGAACAGGGCGAACAGCGCGCCGATTTCTCCGAGTTCGCCACGGAAGACATCCGTTTCGCGTATTGCACCGAGTTCATCGCGGAGAAGAAGACCGGGCGGGACGTAAACCAGCTGCGCGACTTCCTGGACGTCCGCGGCGACAGCATAGTCGTCGTCGAGGACGATGAAATAATCAAGGCGCACGTACATACAAACGAGCCCGGCGCCGTTATAACGCAGGCTCTCGCATACGGGCCGCTCATATCGGTGAAAATTGAGAACATGCGCATCCAGCACACCGAAAAACTCAGCGGCTCTCCGGGCAATTCGCCCGCTCGCCCGCCGTCGGACATGAAAAAATACGGCGCGGTGGCAGTCTGCGCGGGCGAGGGTATGTCGGTAGTGTTTTCAAACCTCGGCGTCGACAACATCGTCGCCGGCGGCCAGACGATGAACCCCTCAACGGCCGACATACTGTCCCAAATCGACAGCACGCCGTCTGAAGTAGTGTTCGTGCTCCCTAACAACAAAAATATCATTATGGCGGCCAACCAGTGCGCTTCCATGACAGACAAGGCCGTGGTGGTCATTCCCACCCAGACCGTGCCGCAGGGCATAGCGGCCATGCTGGCGTTTGACGCGTCCGCCGGCGAGGGCGACAACACGATAGCCATGACAAAAGCCGCCGAGGGGACTCACACGGCTTTCATCACCCGCGCCTCTCGCGGCTCGACATACGGCGGGTCGGAAATTGGCGAGGGCGAGTATCTCGCGCTGCTTGAACAGGCGCTCATCGCAAACTCTTCGGACTTTTCAACCGTCGCGGGCGCCGTGGCGGGCGCCATAAAGGCGCTAGACCCGGAGTTCATCACCATATACGCGGGCGACGGCGCACAGAATGCGCAGACGGACGAACTCACGGCGCGCATGGCGGCGGAGGCTACCGGCGCCGAGATTGTGAACATATTCGGCGGGCAGCCCGTATACAACTATGTAATTTCCGCCGAATAGGCAATATCGGCGCCAGATACGGCGCCCGCCTGGTCAAACGGCGGGATCGTCGATAAGGCGCTCGAGTTGCGTCGCTTTGGCTCGAATGTCATTGGCGGTGGGGTAGTTCAGCTCGGCGTCAATTTTGGCGTTTGCCAATACGAGAGCCACATAGAGCGGCATTTCTTTTTTTCTGATAATGCGCTTATATTTTTTTATGCCGTTGAGCATCCTGTCTATGGCATAATCCTCGAGATCCGGCGATTTGCAAAATCCCTCGAACAGTTCGCGCGCCGTAAGGAACGGGATCAGCGTTGTCGCCACCGTCTCCTTAGGAAAGACCTCCAGCAACAGCGACTGCAGACGCTCGCG
>JAITEC010000112.1 GCA_031282225.1 Oscillospiraceae bacterium
GCGAAAAGAATTTTTGCGCAGGAGTGCGCCCCGTGCGACGGAGCAAAAATTGTCATATTCCGCAATTTCCGGGGATTCATTCCCCGGAAACTGCTCTTTGCGAGCGTCGCAACGCGAGAGCTAAGCCTTCGTATCTCGTTTGTTACGGCGCAGTCGTGACAAACGAAATGATTCTGCGAACAAAACGCTTGCGCGAGGCGGGACATTGTGATAAAATACACGCATGAGGACGGACATTCTGGGCGTCGGGTTCGACAACGTGACGACAAAAGAGGCGGCAGGGCTCGCCATGGAGATGATATCACAGCGGGAGCGCGCCTATGTCGTAACGCCAAACCCCGAAATTATATGGATGTGCCGCAAAGACCCCCGGCTCCGGGAGGCAATCGGCGGCGCCGCGCTGGTGCTGCCGGACGGCGTGGGCGTAACGCTCGGAGCCCGGATACTGGGCAGGCCGCTGCGCTCTCGCGCGCCGGGCGTGGACTTCTTTGCCGAGCTTGTTGCCAACCTCGCGCCTGCGCGCGGCAGGATATTCCTGCTCGGCGCCAGGCCGGGCGTCGCGGAGGAAGCGGCGCGCAACCTCTCCGTGCAATATCCGGGAATAGCCGTCGTCGGCACGCGCGACGGCTATTTCGACGACGACCGCGAGGTGATACGTATCATAAACGAAGCAGCGCCCGACCTGTTGGCCGTGTGCCTGGGCTCGCCACGGCAGGAACTGTGGATGGCGCAAAACGCGCCGCTGCTCGACGTACCGCTCAGCGCAGGGCTCGGGGGCACGCTCGATGTCATATCGGGCAGGGTCAGGCGCGCGCCCGTGCTGTGGCAAAAGCTCGGCATAGAGTGGCTGTACAGGCTCATACGCGAGCCGCGGCGCCTCAGGCGCATCGTAAAGCTGCCCGCGTACCTGTTTGCCGTGTCGCTCAGCGCGCTGCGCGGCACGCGGAAATAATATACGCTGGCGGGGGGATACTTTAAGTATGGCGGTGCTGATCAACGAAAAAAAAATGCTGCGCGAGGATATGCTGCGCGATATAGGCGCGCTGCCAGCCAAATATATTGTGTCCAGCGACAGCGGGATATATAATAACCTCGTGGAGCTGCCCGAATTCTTATCCGCAGGAGTGGTGCTGTTCTATTTCAGCGTGAACCGGGAACCCTCCACGCACCGCGCGATAGCGCGCGCGCTGGATATGGGCAAGACGGCGGCGCTGCCGCTGCCGTACCCGGGCGGCGTCATGTCCGCAAGGGAAATACTCAGCGCCGACGCACCGGAAGCGGGCCCATACGGCATCCCCGCGCCACCTGAGAGCGCGCGGATCATTGAAAAAGGCGATATAGACCTAATCATTGTGCCCGCCGTCAGTTTCGACCGCGACTGCTACAGGCTCGGATACGGCGGAGGGTACTACGACCGCTACCTTCCGGGGACGCGCGCGTACACTGTCGGCCTTGCCAGGGAACGGCTCATAAGGCCGCGCGTCCCGCGCGAGGCGCACGATATCCCGGTGCGCTGCGTTGTGACGGAGGCCGGCGCCATATACGCGCGGCAAGGCGGAGGCTCTGTATGAGGAGCCTCCGCCGGTGCCGTGTCACAGCGCTGCCGCCCTGCGCGTCAGCAACCGCAGCTGTCCGTTCTGCAGCTGTCCGTTCTGCAGCCCCCGCCGTTATCTCCGCTGGCGCTGCAGAAGAAGATGATGACGAGGATCAGAATGATCCACCACCCCGAGATGCCGCCTATATTGTTTAAACACATACGTAAACTCCATTCCGCCGCTGCGTGACGGCAAAAATATTGTTCGAGCGCTCGCCCTACCACACGCAGATAACAGTTGATAGAGCCGGTCGTTCGCGCGGCGCCGCGCTGTAATGGCCGCCGCATGAGATATACTATGCCGCCCGGCTTATTTAGGTTCCCCATATGCTTGAATATTTTTGAGAGGTATGGCTCTATGCCCGACGATAGGTTTTATGATTACGAACTAGGCAACTCAGGCGAGTCGCAGGGGAGGCGGGATCACCCGGGCGCGGACAGCTCTGGGACCGGCGCGCGCGAGACCGACGATATTGGCGATTTCAATATAGATTTTGATTTCGACAGGGAGTACAAGGACGTGCCGGAGGATCGCCCGTTGCGGCAACGGCGCGAAAAGCGGACCGGGTGCCTCGGGGGGCTGCTTTTCGCGGCGTTTGTCATAAGCATAAGCCTGCTCCTGGCGTCGCTCGGGTGGCTCGCCGCCACGGACGTGTTGGGCCTTGGGGACGAGGACGAGACCGTGCAGGTGACGATCCCCAAGGGCTTCGACATTGCGACCGTGGCAAGCGCTCTGCGCGAGGCGGGGCTAATCAAATACGAGTTTCTGTTCAAGATATACGCGGACTTCTCCGAGGCGGCGGAAAAAATAGCGTCGGGCACATATGTGCTCAACACCAATTACGACTACCGCATGCTGGTAGACAGCATGACCGAGCGCGGCGGGAAGCGCGCGACTGTAGATGTGACGATCCCCGAGGGATATACGCTCGCGCAAATTTTCGCGAGCTTTGAGGAAAGCGGCGTGTGTTCCGCAGACGAGCTCTGGGTCACCGCCGAGAACAATTTCTTCGATAACGATTTTTTGGCGGGAGTCCCTCTCGGAGACAGGTACAGACTGGAGGGCTTTCTGTTCCCGGACACCTATACATTCTATGTCGGAGACACGCCAGAGCGGGCTATATCTAAAATGCTCGATAATTTCGGCAAGCGCGTGCCGGTGGAGATGCGCGCGCGCGCCGGCGAGCTGGGATATTCGCTGCGCGAAGCCATTACGATCGCGTCCATGATAGAAAAAGAGGCGTCAGCCGACGAGGATCGCCCGCTCGTGGCCTCGGTGATATACAACCGCTTGGGCAGCGAGGAGTTTCCGCGGCTGGAGATAGACGCGACGATTTACTATGCCATGGCGCTCACGGGCGAGCCGTTCTCCGTAGATCTCAACAACCCGTACAACACGCGCGTGTATCCGGGATTGCCTCCCGGCCCGATATCCAATCCAGGTCTAAAGGCCATTGAGGCCGCCCTGCACCCGGAGAGCACGGGCTACTATTTCTACGCCCTTAGCAAAACAGGCGGCAGGCACGAGTTTTTTGAGGACTACGACGCGTTCCTGGCGTTCGTGACAAGCGAAGATTACGGGGGATAGGCGCTGTGGCGCGGCGGGCACTCTCTCAGTCGCCGAAACAGCGCCTGAGCTTTTCGAGCGCCTTCTTTTCGATGCGCGATACATAAGACCGCGAGATGCCGCGCGCCGCCGCTATTTCGCGCTGCGTCTTGGGAAGCGTGTTGTTCAGCCCATACCGCATTGCGACAATTTCCGCCTCGCGATTTGTGAGGACGTCCGCGATATATTTAACCAACTGCTCTTGCGCCTCGCGCGCGCAGAGCACGTCTAGCATATCGTCCTCCACGCTCAGCACATCTATCAGCGACATCCGCTCGCCGTCATTGTCCGCGTCGATAGAGTCTGATAGGGACATATCCCCCAGAGTCTTCCTCCGGCTACGGAAATACATCAATATCTCATTTTCAATGCATCTGCTGCAATATGTAGCCAGTTTAACTTTTTTGTCGGGCTTGTATGTGGATATCCCTTTTATAAGCCCTATTGTTCCTATGGATATCAGGTCGTCCCTCTCGTCGGACTGCGTGAAATATTTCTTCGCAATATGCGCGACAAGCCGCAGATTGCGCTCTATCAATACGTTGCGCGCCGCCTCGTCCCCAGACAGGAAAGCCTCTACATACCGCTCTTCCTCCTGTGCGGACAGCGGCTTCGGAAACGAGCCGATCCCGTCCGAGAGCCGCAGCATGAGGAACGGCACCGATAAAAACATCGCGATAGTCGCTGTTAGCATATCAAGCACCTCCGAATACACCGTAGCCTGGTTACAGTGTATTCGGGCGGCTTTGTCCAATATCTCTGTGTACGGCGCGGTACCGAAAGCCCCGGCAGTTTTTATGTCGGCGGCGGCAGGATTATGGTTTTTACGCCGCGCTTGCCGGCGTATGCAACCGTGTACCCCGTGCCGCCGGGCTGCCCGTCGTACACGGCTACCAGCATGGACGAGCGGTTCACCATGTATCGGTTGCGCTTTGCCATGGCTCCGCGACTGTATGCTCCGCTGACTACCGTGCGGATATCGCACAACGCCAGCAATCTGTCGTAGCGCGCCGCGTCCGCCGCAGGCCATCCGGCAGATTGCATATCGTGCGGGACAGCGGCTTCTACCGTCACGCCGCCCAGGCGCGTCCGCAGCGCCATGACAGATTCGCAAAAATACATGTCGCAGCCGCGAGCCATGCCGCAGACGAAGTGCCGCATGCCGTCCGCGTAGGCCCTCTCCGCCGCCCTGTCTATGTCCTTTTTGAGGCTCACGCAGCGCGCGTCCGCCTCGTCCCCGCGCCACGGCAGCTTCTCCGGCCTGTATCCGGAGAAACAGCAGGTGTTCTCGCGCGCAATCGGTATAAATGTATGCATCGCCACGCTCCGAATGTAAATACTAGAACAAATTCGCTTGTAATATGTATCGCAACATGCTATAATACTCCCGCAACTGAATAATTGTCTTCGGGGCAGGGTGAAATTCCCGACCGGCGGTTACAGTCCGCGAGCGCGACAGCGCATGAATCGGTGCAATTCCGATACCGACAGTAAAGTCTGGATGGAAGAAGATGTGCGTAATATTTCGTACCCGAGGCAATGCGAGGGTGCGGATTTTTTTTAGGAGGCAAGGTAAGATGCGGTCAAAAATACGCCCAATAGCAGTGTCCGGGGTGCTCTCGGCAATATCGTTCGTACTTATGTTCTTTGATTTTTCGACACCGGTAATCCCGAGCTTCATCAAAATGGACATATCCGATCTCCCCGGGTTGGTAGGTTCGTTCGCGCTGGGACCCGTTTACGGCGCCGCCATATGCCTGCTGAAGAACATCCTGCACTTCATCTTCGACAACAGCGGCACGGGCGGCGTGGGGGAACTTTCGAATTTTGTCCTAAGCGCCAGTTTCGTGGTGGTGGCGGGCATTGTTTACCGCCTGGAGAGAAATAAGCGCGGCGCTGTAATAGGGGCGCTTTTCGGCGCGCTGATAATGGGGCTTATCAGTATATACTCAAATATGTTTATCGTATACCCGTTCTATTACAGCATTATGCCGAGGGACACTATACTGGGTATGTATCAGACGATCTTGCCCGGCATCGGATCCATTGAGGAGAGCCTTGTCGTATTCAACGCACCGTTTACCATCGCCAAAGGGCTCATTTGCACGGGAATTACCATGCTCATATATAAGCCTGTCTCGCCGCTGCTCAAGGAAAACCGCTGACACGCGCGCGCCATGGCCGCGTGTGCGCGGCCATGGCCGCGCGCGCGAAACGGGCGCGCGATTGCGCGGCGGCAAGGTGCTTTAGCCTATCACAATCTCGCCCGACGCGCCGAACCCATCTCCGGGCGTGTTTCCCGGGACATCCGTAGAACCCGTGCCTGCGCGCGCGCGCGCGGTGGGCGTGGGCGTAGGCGTGAGCGTGGGCGTGGGCGTGGCTGTACCTGTCACCGTGGGCGAGGGTTCCGATTTGCGCCGTCCAAGGCTGCCCAGAGCCGTGCACGATGCGAGCGATAATGCCATCGCAAGCGCCAAAACAACTGTAGTCACCTTTTTCATGTCCTAAATCTACCTCCCATTACGCCGCGCAGCGCCCAAAACGCGCCGTGCGGCAGTTGGAAGATAGTATGCGCGCAATGGTGCGTTTTTATCCGAGGCTGTATTTTTTCATGTACGCGTTGAACATGGACATAAACTCCTCGTTGTCGGCGCTGCGTGTCTCCAAGAGATACACATGTCTGCCGGGAGTGTCGCTTCCGGCCTGTATGACGCTCACGGCAATATTTGAACAGTGATCGGAAACGCGCTCGTAGTTTATAAGCAAATCCGACCAGACGAATCCTGGGGAAATATCGCACTCGCCGCGCTGGAGGCGCGATATATGGTGTGCCCGCATCATCGCCACGAGTTCGTCGATGACCTGCTCTAGCGGCTCCACGCGTTTTGACATGGCCGCGTCGTTATTTATAAACGCGTCCACGGACATATCCACTATCTCTGTCAGCGCCTCGCGCGCAACACGCAACTCGTCGATGGCCGCGCCGGAGAACGCTATTTTTTTTGAGGATGCCTCCTCCGACGACTGGAGTATGTTTATCGCGTGGTCGCCCAGGCGCTCAAAGTCCCCGATAGCGTGCAGCAGCGCCGCAACCTCGCGGCTGTCGCTGTCGGTGAGCTCACGGGTGGACAGTTTTACGAGAAACGCGCCGAGCTTGTCCTCATACATATCGAGCTGCAGTTCGTCCTCGCGCACCGCAGAGGCAGCTTTCGCGTCATATCCGCCCTCCACCATGCCTACGGCGAGCAAGACCGAGCGGCGCGCGGTATCCGCCATCTTGTTTACGAGTTCATGGCACTGCGATATTGCGAACGCGGGGGTATTGAGCAGCCGCTCGTCTAGCAGGACGTGATCCTCCCCGCTGCCGTCCCTGTCGCGCACGGTCAATATGGCCAGGCGCTCCAGGAGCCTCGGGAACGGCAGCAGCAACACCGTCATTGTGACGTTGAATACGCTGTGCACTACGGCTATGCCTACCGCGCCGATGTTCCAGTCCAGAAAACTGAAGCCTATTGCGGCGTCGAGGCCGTAGATTATAATTGTGTACACTATTGTCCCTATAATGTTGAAGTATATATGCACCACTGCGACGCGGCGGGCGTTTTTTGTGACGCCTATGCTCGACAGCAGCGCTGTGACGCACGTACCTATGTTCTGCCCCAGGATTATAGGTATAGCGGCGCCGTAGCTTATGCCCACTGTGGCGGCGAGCGTCTGCAAGACGCCTACCGAGGCGGCCGAACTCTGGATTATGCCCGTGAACACGGCTCCCGCGAGTATGCCGAAAACCGGATTCTTGAACAGCGTTAGCAGCCGCGCGAAGCCGGCGTTGTTCTCCAGTCCCGAGACGGCGTCGCCCATCGCCATCATGCCGAACATGAGCACCGAAAACCCCACGAGCACCTCACCAACATCGCGGCGGCGCGAGCTGTGCGAGGCCATTATCATTACGATGCCGACGACGGCGAAAACCGGCGCGAAGCTGTGGGGGGTGAGCAGCCTCAAAAAGAAGTTGTCGCTGTTGATGCCCGCGAGCGACAACACCCACGCCGTGAGCGTCGTCCCGATGTTCGATCCCATTATCACGCTCACTGTCTGCCTCAACTGCATGATTCCGGAATTTACCAGCCCCACCAGCATGACTGTCATGGCGGACGACGACTGTTTCGCTATCGTAATCCCT